>JASEGV010000037.1:0-136 GCA_030017895.1 Bacteroidota bacterium
CCTTCGGTTGCTGGTTGTAGTTTATTGGTTTCACAAACCATTAACTTATAACCATAACCAATAACCTTGTGGTGAGCGAAGGCGAACCATAATAACCAATAACTAAATATTGTTAACAGTTTTTGGTTCTTTGTTT
>JASEGV010000037.1:236-31417 GCA_030017895.1 Bacteroidota bacterium
CCTTCGGTTGCTGGTTGTAGTTTATTGGTTTCACAAACCATTAACTTATAACCATCAACCAATAACCTTGTGGTGAGCGAAAGCGAACCATAATAACCAATAACTAAATATTGTTAACAGTTTTTGGTTCTTTGTTTTAGTCCTTCGGTTGCTGGTTGTAGTTTATTGGTTTCACAAACCATTAACTTATAACCATAACCAATAACCTTGTGGTGAGCGAAAGCGAACCATACTAACCATTAACCAATTTTCTTATCAACCCTTCCAACACTTTAGCTGTTGAATCCCAGCTATACTTTGCTAAAACCTCTGCCTTTTTTCCCTCTGAATATTTTCTGTGAGTTTCGATGTTTTGTAGAATTAACGTCAAGATTTTGCACAGGCTTTCACTATCCCCCACCTCGAACAACAATTCTTTGTCAATTACAATATCTCTAATCTCCCGGATATTAGATGCAATCACCGGTATTCCGTAACCCATCGCTCATTTCTAAATTTATTGGGATAACAATATTTAATTCTTCAAAGATGAATAACTCCTAAATACTTCATAGCAATCATAAGTAATTGGGATTTATGTTGAAAAAGAATATTTTTCAATCAATTCCTTCGTTTGCTTAATATGTGACCTTGACGAAGCTCCAAATAAAATCGAATTGATTCCTTTCTGGTTACAAATATATTCTATCGCTTCCTCCGGGGGGATTGCACCGGCTGCAAATACTTGCATTGCAATTGATTGGAACTTTCGTTCTCTGATAGTTTGTTCATATTTTTCAATACCACCAGGCATTCTAAATCCTAGTTTATTTATAGAGCTGCAGACTATTGGGTTCTCAATGCCACATTTATCAAGCACATCCAATAATAATGGTAAATTCATTGTTATATAACCTGGTTCAACTTTATATTTTTCCCTAATGTATTTATCGTAAGCTATGAATATATCCTTCATCCCCAATCCAAGAAGTAAATCTGTTACAACATTCTGAATAAATATTACACCTGTTTTTATACCCTTAAACATTTTCATTTCTGCATCGATAAGTAATTCCATTATAGAAATAAAATCTTTTGTGGCAAAAGAAAGACTCCCTTTTGCGATAGTTGTAAACATATTCCCCGGCATATAATTTTTTAATGCTCCAACTATTCCGAGGTCAGTAACAGCGTTTGCATACTTATGCGCATACGGCATACAAGGGTATATTTCAAAATTCTTATATCGCTGGGGGGCTGACCGCAAATGATCACATACTTCTGCAATTCTATCGTGTGTTGTGCACATAAATGTATTAATCCCTATATCATACATATCATCAAGAACCTTTATAATGGCTTTGTTCTCTGCAAACTTTATAGCTTGTGCTCTTGACTTTTCGTCCGATAAGTGATTTACTGCAAAAAACTGATTGTCGCCAAACATTATTCTATCCATGATATTTATACCTCTTTGCCATTTTTAAATAATAGGTCTATCACTTTTTCCGTCTGAAGTGCACTCTCAAATGAGTTTATGTTGTCATGCTTTTTATTTTTTACATGATCAATAAAATAATCTATCTGAGATGAGTACTCCTCACCTCTTAAATAAAAATTAACACCTTCAGTTACGTCGGTAATATATTTGATAGTCCATCCTTTTTTTAAATTCTCTTTTGTATTTTCTTCTTTTAAGTAGATTCTACATTCAGTTGCATCTGCAATAATTTTACCTTTTTTACCGAATACAGATATTTGTGTGGACATCTTTCTGTAAGCATCCTCACTCCAGTTAACCGATAAGATACCACTAAATCCCTTTTCATAAATTAATATGGAGTAAACCGCATCTTCAACTTCTTTTGAGTATATCTTTTTAAGAAATGTTCCTGCAACAGCACTGGGTTCACCAAAGTATAAATTAATCAAGTTAATTACATGAGAAGCATAATCGTACAGACATCCGCCACCCTCATCTTTTTCCGAACGCCACGTTGAGCTTTTTTCACGTACCACGACCGGTCCGTATGCCTCACCAAGAAAATGGTACACTTCACCAATTACATTGTTATCTAAAAGTCTTTTTAACTCTTTGAAAGTGCCCAAGAACCGATTATGGTAACCCACCTGGTTAACTAGCATATTTTTATTTGCTAATTTATACATTTCATTACTGTCTTCTAATGTCAGACTGAATGGCTTCTCAACAAAAACATTTATATTTTTATTTAAAGCATATTTTACCATTTCAAAATGATACTTTGTTGGTGTGGCTATTACCAAACAATCAAATTCATTCTCTCCAATCATTTCCTTGTAATCAGTGTAACATTTTATACGTGTGTACTTCTTTATTGCCTCTAATAAAAATTTTGACGAATCACACGCGGCTAAAAGATTGACTTCAGGATGTGCATTCAGAATTGAGCAATGAGATAGCCCCATTTTTCCAAGTCCTATTATACCAGCTTTAACCATTATTCTTCAATCCTTCAATATTAGTTTTTTATACTCGTTGGCAATGTGTGCCCAACGATAATGTTTATCTGCTAATTCTTTTAATTTTTTACCAATTGCATCAATGTTAAGCGATTCGTAGTTATTAATCAATTGAGTAAGTTCTTTTTCGCTTTTGAAGTAAATCGCCTTGTTATATGTTGTATATTCGTTATAACCAGAAGCAAATGCAAATATTGGTAACCCAAGAAACATAGCTTCTACTAATGATGGGTTAGTACCACCGGCTGAATGCCCATGAATATAAACCGTACAATTGCTACGCAGGATATCTAATTTTTGTTGGTCGTAGATAGCATCCAATAGAATAAGTTTATTTTTATCTAAATACTTTGATTTGAGCATTTTGCCATATTTCGAATCGTTCCAATTGCCAACAATTACTATTGGTAGTCTATTCTGTTTCATAAAAGCTTTTAATATCATTTCGACATTATTATCGACTTGAATTCTAGTAACAATAAAAGCGTATTTTGATTCCAAAAATGGATAATATTTCTTAGCCTCAGGTGTAATACTAACTCTCATTGTTTGATCACCACCATAAGCAATTAAAGTACTACTGCGGCCATATTCAGTAAAAATGTAATCTTGTATTCCAACATTATCAGAAATTATTTGACTACTATATTTCACCAATAGTGCTTCTGATATTTTTATAATTCTTTTAACTTTCGACGACCATTTATCTCTTTTCCAATCTAATCCACCGATATTCAATATCATTTTGTGTCTATATTTTTTTATCAGATGCATAACAAAACCGCCACCAAAACCCAAGAATATAATTTTATCAAATTTTCTGACTGATAATAAAAGCGAAATACTATCGTAGATAATACCCCAAGCACCATGAGATGAAATCGGGATATATTTTAATTTAGCTCCATTATACTCCTTCAACTTTGTAGATAAATCTATTGATGAACAGTAAACCGTTATTTCAAAAGTTTTTGAAAGATGCTTAACAAGATATTCTGCTAACGTTTCAAAACCACCATAAGTGTTTGGAAGACCCCGTATACCAATTATTGCAACTTTCATTTTTTAAATCACTATAATTTCATTATTTAATATAACAATAAAAAGATAATAATTTCTATTTTATTGATGAGGACAGAACTTCATAGGTAGCCTCTAAATAAGCCCTTCCCCATTTAATACAAGGTTCCAAGTGATTTCCTTCAGCCCATTCGTTCCATGCATTAATAAAGATAAAATTTTCTTCAGAAGAATATGGTTTAAAATATTTTACTATATGGGTCAACCACATTTTATATAACGATGGAGTGCTGTTATTAAAAATAATATATCCTCGATCTTTACGAGGAGAATTATCCCAAGAAGGCATAATTCCAGGATATATTTTGTAGTCATATAAATCTTGCTTGCAATTATATTCAACATATTCTTTATAATTATATATATTTCCGAATTTATTATTCGCAAATAGATTTAAAGTTTTTTTAAATAATCTTATGGGATGATCTTTAATAAAATTTCTATACGTCCTACCAAAAGGAGGAAATTGACATGCGGCATCAAAACCAACATCTAAATAAGATTTACCGAAATTGCCAAATGTCTCAAAACGACATAAGTATATTTCAAATCCCTCTTCCTTTGACATTCGCCTCCAAGTTGAAATGGTTTGTTTGATATCCGGGAATTTAACAGAATTATAAATTATAAATACAGGTTTATTATCCACTCTTATATATCGCGGATCTTTAAAATATGGAACTAAATATTCAAAATGTTTTGAATCATCGTCCCGAGAATATGTCTGTTCGAGAATAATATCATTATCCTTTCCATCCCAAGCTCTACTCCAACTTTCATTAGCCCAGCATAACATAAAAGGAAAATCAGGTTTCTTCGAGAATAACATCTCTTCAATTGGTTTCTCGAGCAGTTTTTTACCATTGAACCAATAATGGTAAAAGCAAAATCCATGTATTCCATATTCTTTTGCTATTTTAGATTGTTCCTCAAGGACTTGTGGTAATCTTAAATCATAAAAACCAAGCTCTGTAGGAATATGGGGTTGATAATGACCTTTAAATTTTGGTTTTGCCTTCGCGACATTGAACCATTCTGTAAAACCCTTCCCCCACCATTCATCATTTTCCGGGATAGGATGATATTGAGGCAAATACATTGCAATTGTTCTAATATTTTTCATCTTCAGTCTGTTTCTCAGTGATTCTATTAAAATAATCTAAATATTTATTAACAATATGTTCGGTTGATATATTCTTTTTTATATAGTCTCCTAAATTTTGTGTCATAAATTTATAATTGGAATTTTTCGTAAGTAATATTTTCTTTAACACACGATAAAGATCTTCAGAATCTTGAGATTTAAATAAATATCCCGTTTTATTATCCTCTATATATTCTTTAAATCCTTCCAAATTAGATGCTATGGCAGGAATTCCATAGTTATATGCAATCAACAATGGACCACTTTGTGTAACATCTATATAGGGTAATACAATATAATGAGATGAACAAAACAAGTCAGGAATATCCTGATTAGGAATTAATTTTATTTGTAAATCGAATACTGATGGGTCTTTGATTAATTTTTCATAAATATGCCATTCATCACATACTCCTGCGATCGAAACAACAAATTCATTTTTGAATTCTATCGATAATTTATTTACTGCTTCGATCAAATATTGTAAACCCTTATTCTTTCTAATAGTTCCAAAAAATAGAAATCTGATCTTTCCTTTGGGAGGAATTTTATTTGAACTACCAAAATCTTTTAAGCAAATGCCTGAATAAAAACAATTTTTCTTTGGATATTTTTGTTTAAAAATATTTAATTGCCATCGTGATAATAAGTGAAAATGTTTAAAATACATAAAGATAAATTTTTGAGATAGATCTATAAAATAATAATGTTGATGTTTGTAATGAATTTTTAGATCATGCACCGCATAAACAACATTTTTTGTTCCTAAAATAAAAAAGACGCATAGGAAAAAATAAGGCATACCAAGCATGTCAATGTAAATAACATCAGGTTTTTCTTTTTTTATTGTCTTTAATATTTGAACATACTCCCAAATTATTTTTAAATTTCTTAACCTGTTTTTTAATGATATTATTGAAATATTCGCTATTAAATGTTGTTTAGAATATGATTCTATTTTAGTTGGGGTATAATCAACGTTGCTTTTTTTTCTAAAAAATACATACCAGTATAGCTTTACCTGTCTATTGAGTTCTTTTATGATTTCAACATCAGAATCGAGATAGCATTCTTCGGATATATAGCATATTTTTTTTGACATATATTCACTTATTTAACTACGCAACACACTTGTATTGCCATTTATACATTTTTCATAAGGATTTCTTACATGGATTAATCTTGGTCTGATAATCAGATATTATTTTGTTATTGTGTACGAGAAATATGATCATAAAACTAATGACAAAATATTGTGTTGTTGCCCAACCTGTAAAGGCGTAAAAAAAATAGATTATGATAATGGCCAATGTAAATATATAAGAAAAAGGATTTATTTCTTTAGAAATAATAGATAAATTATATTCAATTAGATTTTTCTTAATAATAAAATAAAATCCATATAACCAAATTATTCCTCCAAGTATTCCATACTCAGATAACATTATTAAATGTGTATTATGAAGAGGATTAGTTATGAAAAATTCATATTTATAATCCTGAAGCCCTGGTATTACGACAATATTATGATGTAAATAATTCAGATGGGAATTCAAACCCACCCCTATTAAGGGATTAGCGCTGAATATTTCCCACCCCAAATACCAATGAACAAATCGTGCGACACCCATTTCCTGTATATTATCAGTTAAAAACAAGTTACTTCCGAATTCTGTAAAATTGATAAGAAGGAACGCGATAATGGCAATGATTGGTAACAATAACGAACCTCGAAATATAATTTTCTTTAGATTGCTTTTTTGTGTAAACATTTTAATAAAGAAAAATAAAAAAAATATCAAGGCAATATTCGTTCTAGATTTGGTTAGAAGAATAATCGTAAATGCAATACCCATAAATAATAGGGATTGTTTTTTGTTGATACTCAAGAAATATGTTGATGTAAAATACACAAATATAAAACTTGTAATTAAACCTAAATTGCTTGGATGCGTAAAAGTACCTACCGCACTTTCCCTATCGCCCCGTGTTGTCCATTCAAGCGCATCCCCCCCATAAAACAACGTTGTCGCTTCAGTAATATTTAAAAGAGGGAATGCAAGCGACAACAATAATTGAATTAGCAAAAGAATTTTGAAACTCGTCCACAGTGAATTAAATATGTTCTCATGATTAAACCTGGAATAAATAATTGTTAAGCTAAATATGAACCATGCGAAATAATAAACCCCAACAAGTGAACCCAATAAATTAAAATTGACTGGATTGAATATCGATAGAATTCCAGCTACTAAGAAAAATAACCACCACTTTAATAGTTTATTGTCATTCCTAAAGATTTTTTCTTTAGGTAAAAATAACATAGCAATCAATAAAAGATTCCACAAACTTACATAAATAATTTCGCCCCAGGCACCTGTTGGTGCTTTATTTGCTAATTTTAATAAAGGAAATTGTAAAGGAATAGTTAAACAAATAATGTAGAGGGAGAGAATATATTCTTTTTTTTCTCTAATTTCTCTTTTTTTTAAAAACCATACAAATGTAATAAACATTATCACACATAAAACTATGATTTTTACAATAATTGTAGACATTGGGTTTATTCTTGTTTAACTAAATAATTATTAATCACATATTCGTATTTTAATTTTTTATATCTACAATTATAGCCATAAATCGTATGGAAAACTTCTCAATAAATTTTCTTGCATTTTCTTCAATTCAGGTAATTTTTCTGGTCCCATATGTATAGCTTCCTCAACTGTGTTTGCAATCTTATAATTCTCCCTACCTGTACTTAAATAGTAATCTTCAAACTTAAAAATACTCTCTTCAGAATTATCATTTAGCATAATTGCAGGAATTCCATATGCTTCTGATAATATAATACCATGCAATGAGGCACTTATAACAAATTCACATTTCAATATTTCATTTATAAAATATTTCCAATTTTTCGTTAGTGGAGTTATTACATTAGAATATTTTTTAATATATTCTTTTTCTTTCCTAAAATAGGGTATAATTCCAAATTTATTTTTTTTTGTAACATTTGGGGGATGATAAATGTTAGGTAACAAAATAGCTGGATCTCCCAAAAATATTTGCCTAGTATCATACCCTAATTCTTTTATTAACTCTAATGTTTTAGGCCCTCGAAGACACCTAATATCTAAACGTTTATCTTTAATCATTTCTATAAATCGCTTCTCTTTAAGACCCGATCCCCAAATTACGTAATTATTTTTTGCATAATGTAAGCCTGATCCAATACCCATTAAAAATTTTGTTTCTTTGACTTTTTTATTTTTTTCTATACCGTAGTAATCTATCAAATAATATATCAATACCTTTGATAAATAATCGCCTACATTATCTTGAAATATATTATTAGGGCGCCAATAGAAAATGTTTATTCTCTTATGTCTTATAGGTAATCTTATATTTCGAAATATGAAATTACTATCAATAATCTTTTTTACTTGTTTTTTAAAAAATCCAAATATAATCATAATATTTATTTATCGATCAATAAATTGTAAATACTACTTATCTAAATATTTTATTGTTAAGTATTTTGGAATAACTAAAAATCATCTTCCTATTGAAAATGCCAAAAACAAAAAGTGATAAAACCAGATTCATAGCAAACAATAAATTATTACCAGTGATACTAATAATTGCTGTAAAACAGATAAGCAACGACAATATAAGAAATATTTTCAGAGGAAATTTTATAGAGAAATATTTTTTTGTTTGAATTACCCTTGCAATAAACATTACAAAGTAACCCAGCAATATTGCAAACGATGCACCATAAAGCCCGTAATATGGGATTAATAGAAAACTTGTACCAACAGTAGTCAACCCTCCGTACACTGAAGTTGTAAAAGCTCCTTTTGTGTCTTTACTGCTTAAATATCCCGTTCCGTAAAATGAAGATAAAGTTTGAAATATAACAGCAATTAGCAGGATTGGAGTATATTTCCAAGCTTCAAAAAAAGATCTATCAACTATATATGTTAAAATTAATTTGTTGAAAGCTATAAGGACCAAAACTGCAGATAATAGCAGGCGAACATACTTCTCCAATACTTGTGAATAGTAAATATCTCGATCAGCCTTATCATAAGTTTGGATGGCTTTTTCCTGCCAAGCCAGATAGAATATTCCCGTAAGTGTAAGCAATATAGTAGGTATCTTAAATGAGATTGCAAAAATACCGTTTGCAGCCACACCTAAGAAAGCTAATATGAGATATCGGTTTGAAGCGGCAATAGCCCACCAACTTATTGTATTTGGTAAAAGAGGTAATGAATATCGGATATATTGTCTTGTCCTATCGATGCTTATGTGTTTTTTTGAAAAATATTTTAGATATCGTATTTTAATTATCAAATACAGAATTGCACCAAAAATACCAATTGAGTACGCGATCAACAACCCGTCTATTTTTAGTCCTAAGAATTTTAGTGCAACTATTGTAAGTGAGAAATATATTACAGAAAATATTAATCCGCTTAAAGCAAACTCTATATTTTTACCAAGTGACCTTGCAGTAATGTGAAATAATGGAAATAAAACATTCAATAGAAGTAGAAAATAAATCACTAAGGGATGTTCAATGTTTAAATAAGAAATAATTCCCCAATAAAACAATGAAAACACTAATAAATTTATACATACTACAAAAAAGACATTTGTCAGAACATTAGAAATAGTATCAACATTTCTATCTTTGATTATCCAGCGCAATATTGCATCAGAAAGTTGTAAACTGATCAATGGAGCAAGCAATGCAATAGTTGTTATTATTAAATCAAATTGACCAACAGCTTCCTTGGATAAATAGAAAGTAACAATAAAAACCAAAAACAAACTTATCACTTTCGATGCAAAATTTCCGGCTGTGTATATTAATGTTACTGCGGTTAAACTTTTTTCAGAACTGTTCATTTTTCCTTTTGTATAACACTTTATCAAAATCAGATTTAACCATCAACCTTATAAGTTCTTCAAATTTTGTTTTGGCTTTCCAACCGACCATACCACTAGGCCTGCCTATGTATATTATTTTATTTTTCATAAACAAATTGTCAAATAAAAAAACCCGACTCCGTCAGCTGACGGACACCTGTCGAGCTTCAGGGTTATATTTACCCCGTCATACGGGGTTTACTTAAGAGGTGTTAAAATAAAAATTTTGCTTTCTTAGTTGCAGTTTTAATATTTATATTTTGCAATAATCTTTAATAATTTTTAAGAAATTTCTAAAATCGGATAGCCGATTGTTCACAATATCGACCATAACATCTAAGTCTAATCCAAGATAATCGTGACTTAAACGATTTCTGAAGCCAGCCATCTGAATTAATAATTTTCTTTGATTATTGTCAATTAAATTTTCATTAAAAAATATATCCGGAATATCTGAATATTGTTCCCACTTTAAGCTGAAATCCGCTGAAGCAATATGCGCCATCATATCTAATAAATTCTGAATAGAAAGATAAATGCCCCGCTCCAATATCCATAAAAGGTCGGTATCTTTAGCTAAATTTTCTTTTGATATATTTTTATGGCGTTCCAAATTTTTTAAATCGGTTAACAATGCACTTAAATGTTTTTTTATTTTTTCTATATCAGGCATTAGTAAATTTTAGCTTTAATATAAATATCTTTAATTTTTCTTAAATGTCCAGCATCAATATATTCTTTTCTTGTTTGGTTTTCAAAATAAATTCGACTAAAAGTATCACGATCGAACAACAAAAATCCTTTATTCATGATTCTATGTAAAATTAATAAACCGGCATCATTCATTATAACCACATCTATTTTATCAGTCTTAATAATTTTTGATAGCTCACCTGAGAGTAAACTCGCATATCCGAAGGGATATAAATTTAAATTCTTATAATCAAATCCGTTCTTTATGTAAACGGCTATGTCTATATCATGATAATAATCTGTTTGAAGATATGAGCCAAATATATAAGCAAAATCTATTTCAGATTTAGGGTAAAGATAGTTTTTTATGCTGTCAGTAATATCTTGTTTATTTAACGATTTCATAGTAGATAATATTCAATTTTAAGTACTCTATCTAAAATTTGTTATAATTTAACGAAAATTTTTCAAAAATGAAAGAGGTTTTTACATTTTCACATTTTTCCATTTGTTCATTTTTCCATCAATCCACACCTCCATTATAGAAGCAGGGTTGGTTGTTCGTCAGACAGTTGTAATAGGTGGGTTTGTAATTCGTTTGTACAGGTCAGTAGAATACCGCGATGGTCAAAAAATCCGTTCAAATCCGTAGCATCTGTCCACCAAAGGCGGATCAGTGGGGCTATTATTTTTATTCGCTTTTACAACATTATTCCAATAATCCAACGCTCCATCATTTTGCAGTTTCAAGCTGCATAAAGAGAACAAAACAAGCATAGAACCATACTGGCTGATAAAGCATTAACGTTAGCTCTCTGCCCTCAGCTCAATATCCTCTTTTCACAACTTTTTCATAATCAGCTTTAACCATTAATTTAACGAGTTCTTCAAATTTCACTTTCGCTTCCCATCCTAAAAGCTGTTTTGCTTTGGAAGCATCGCCAATCAATAGGTCAACTTCAGTCGGGCGATAATAACCTGGAGAAACTGAGACAACTTCTTTACCCAAGGTTAAAGGTAAAAGGTTAAAGGTAAAAGAATTATTCAATCCATTTTTAATTTTTCCTTTTTCATTTATACTTTCTACTATTTCCTTTTTAATTGTTTTTACAATTCCTTTTTCATCTTCATCTTTGCCAATCCATTCAAGTTCAATGCCTAATTCCTTGAATGATAAATCTATAAATTCCCGAACTGTGTGCGTCTCACCTGTGGCAAGCACAAAATCTTCTGCTGTATTATGTTGCAATATCTTCCACATACCTTCGCAATATTCCGGCGCGTAACCCCAGTCGCGTTTTGCATTCAAATTACCAAGCACTATTTTATCTTGTAACCCTAATGCAATTCTTGCTGCCGCACGAGTTATCTTTCGTGTAACGAATGTTTCTCCGCGCCTCGGCGATTCGTGATTAAATAAAATACCATTGCTTGCAAATATATTATATGCTTCGCGATAATTTACAATTATCCAGTAACCATATAGCTTTGCAACTCCATAAGGCGATCGGGGGTAAAACGGCGTCTTCTCATTTTGTGGCACTTCCTGAACTTTACCGAATAACTCGCTCGTCGATGCCTGGTAAAATTTTGTTTGCTTACCTAAACCAACCTCTCTTATCGCGTCCAAAAATCTCAGTGTTCCAAGCGCATCTACTTGAGCAGTATAGTCGGGTAATTCAAATGAAACTTTTACGTGGCTCTGAGCAGCTAAGTTGTAAATCTCATCCGGTTCAATCTTCTCTAACAATCTGTTCAAATTGCTTGTATCAACAACATCGCCATAGTGAAGAAACAATTTTTTATCCATTATTTCAGGATTATTGTAGAGGTGGTCAATGCGTCCTGTATTAAACGAACTGCTTTTACGCATGATGCCGTGGACTTCATAACCTTTCTCCAACAACAACTCAGCTAAATAGCTTCCGTCTTGTCCTGTGATACCTGTGATTAAAGCTTTTTTCATGTTTCAATTATAAATTATAAATGTTAAAGTAAAAAGTGTAGAGTTAAAAGTGGAAAGTGAAAATTAAATTTGCTTTTTTGATACTTTTACTGAGATACTTCCAAGTATCTTTTTTAATTCTTCAGATTCCTGTACTAATATTTTTATATCATTTTGTTTTTTATTTTCTAACGTTTCCATTATGCGAAGCCAATAATTTGTTTCGCGCATTTCTCTCAATGATATTTGTATTTTATTCCTAAAGTCAGCTCTCGATGAAGCTGCTTGTGATTCTTCATAGTTAGCCCCTGCGGATGTTACTGCTTTTATTAATTGATGTCGTATTACTTTATTTTCAGGTGTATTTTCTAATGTTTTTAAAAATTTTATCACAAGTATGGAAAAATCAAACAACCTTTTATTCAAATCTCTATCCAAAGTTCTTTATCCTTTATCCTTTATACTTGTTAAGAAACCACTCGTATGTTTTCTCTAATCCTTCCTTTAAGCTCGTTTTATGTTTCCAACCGAGTTTATGTAATCGGGAAACATCCAAAAGTTTTCTTGGTGTACCGTCTGGTTTTGTTGTATCAAAAATCATTTCGCCTTCAAATCCAACAACCTCTTTTATAATGTTTGCAAATTCTTTTATCATCAAGTCTTCCCCGGATCCGATGTTTATGTGCGAAATTCCATTCTCGTACAAATCTTTAGCATTTACTTTCTCCATAATATAATAAACTGCTTCAGCTAAATCTTCTACATACAAAAACTCTCGCCGAGGTGTACCTGTCCCCCATATCTCGGCTACACTCGATATTTCACCCTGAGCTTGTCGAAGGGTCGCCTCATGGAATTTTCTTATCAACGCGGGCAATACATGAGACGTATTCAAATCGAAATTATCATTCGGTCCGTAAAGATTTGTAGGCATTACGGAAAAATAATTACTTCCGTATTGCCGGTAGTAACTCTCGCACATTTTAATCCCGGCTATTTTTGCAATAGCATAAGGTTCATTAGTAAATTCTAAGTAATCGGAAAGTAGATATTCTTCCTTCAAAGGCTGTGGTGCATTTTTTGGGTAAATACAGGAACTTCCAAGAAAAAGAAGTTTCTCAGCTCCATTCTGATAAGCAGCGTGTATTATATTTGATTCGATCATCAAATTTTCGTATATGAATTGCGCCCTGTAAGTATTGTTTGCGAGTATCCCTCCAACCTTTGCGGCAGCTATTATTACATAGTCGGGTTTTTCTTTGCTAAAGAATAATTCAACCTTGTCCTGCCTGATAAGGTCGAGTTCTTCAAGCTCTCTGGTAACAATATTCTTGCAGCCTTCAGCTTCAAATTTTCTTTTTATTGCCGACCCAACCATACCGCTATGTCCGGCTATGTATATTTTTTTATTCATCATAAATAATCATTTCCAACAAAAAAAAACCACTCCGTCAGCTAACGGACACCTGTCGAGCTTCAGGGTTATATTTACCCCGTCATACGGGGTTTACTTAAGAAACTCAAGTATTATATTATTGTCTTAAAAAATTTTAATTCCTTCCCTCTTTATGTGTTTAATTAATGATTCATCCTCATTGATGAATTCTTGTTCCGAGAAACATATAACTTCGTAGAGGGAATTATACATCTGTGCTTCATGAAAAATCTCGAACGTTTCGTTAAACGGCGATCCATCTCTAATTTTATCAAGAACCACCGCTATGTCTATATCGCTATTTTTACCGGCAAAACCTTTTGAATAAGAACCAAAAAGATAAGCAGCTTTAATGCTGTGTTTCTCCTTAAGATTTTCAATAAGTTTTACGGCATTAGTTATTATTTCATCTTTTTCATAATCCATTTAATCATCTCCTTCGAGAAAATAATAATGTCGGCAGAAAATTCCCGTGTAATTCCTTTTGATAGTTCTGTTATATCTTCTTTGTACCGTGCATTAATATAATATTGAGAAAGAAAATCTAATTTCATTAAACGTTCCTCATCAAGTTCATTTATAAAACCAGAAATCTCGAATAATCTTCGTAAATTATGAACGGGTAAAACATCTATGTCCGAATATGTAATAAGAGCTTTCAATGATTTTTCAACAGCCTGCTGGCACATAAAAACTGCATATATGTATCGTCCCGCGTCAAGCATTGCCTCTGCAGTCAGCATATCATATTCCACTCTTTCTATCCATTTTCTGACTTTATCAGAATTCATTGTTCCCTCTTTGACAATGTCCACCTTCGAACTTCTAAATTATCACTCATACTATTGTAAAATCTTTTTATTTTTCATAAATAATCATTTCTAACGAAAAAACCCGACTCCGTCAGCTGACGGACAACTGTCGAGTTTCAACGCAATATTTGTTTACAATTTAATTAAATTTTCTCAAAAATGAAACATAAACCTTTGGAAATATTCGTTGTTAGTCGCTCGTCCACTTGCCGACACACTTCGTGCTATGGCGAGCACGCTGAAGTCCGACTTTCTTGGGCGCATGCGGATCCGATTGCATTTCATATTCCACGACTCCATTATTATGTTTTCCTCATTTATGCTACACCTTATGGACAGACTGAAAGTCCATCCTACCGCACCCAGTATAAGCAGGGTTGGTCGTTTGTCAGTCAGTTGTCAGTTGTCATAGGCGAGTTCGTAATTCGTGTGTACAGGTCAGTCGAATAGCGCGAGGGTACAAAAATCAGTTCAAATCTGTAGCATCTGAGTTTATCAGTGGTCTATTAATTTTATTCGCTTTTACAACATTATTCCAATAATCCAACGCTCCATCATTTCGCAGTATCAAGCCGCATATTGTAATATTTCTATCTCCGGTTTATTTTTTACTGCTTCTTTTGCGCGACTTAGAATATCTTCAGTAACATCTTCGTTTAAATAATATTCACCGCAATTTACATAAACATCCGCAGGAACATTTTTAAAAATAATAACGCTCCCATCTTTATTTAATGTTACAATAACTTTACTCTTTTCGAGTAGTCCTGTTTTACAAATTACACAAGTTATAATTTTTTCCTTTTTCTATAATCTTCTTGCCAAATGTTTGTATCCGGTTCATAAACAGTTACGACTAGATCTGTTTTTTCATTTTCAACTACGGCTATTACTACATGTATTTGTCTTCTTATTTCTTACAATTTAACTAAATTTTCTTAAAAATGAAATAAATCAGTGCCATGCTATCCTTTTTTTCCCCCCTGCTCTATTTACTCTCTACTCGAAGTTTATCCCGCCCCCGACGGGGCTGTAGGCTCAACACTCCATACTCGCTGCTTCCCCGTTTCTCATCTTTTCCCTTTTCGCTCCTTACACTTCTAACTCACAACTCAAAACTCCAAACTTATTTTCGTTCGTTATTCTAAATCTGCTAAGTCCTTTTTCCTGCCGGAAGATTTCTTGTTCAGTATAAATTCTTTTTTGCCAATAAAATATACACACTGCTTGCCATACTTACTCTTAACTTTGTTTTTCCAGGCATTTCGAAATTCAACACCGCTTATCGAAGTCAGCAAATCAATTCTAAGTGGAGGATATCCCAGTTGAATTACTTGATCCGGTTTTGTTAAATCCTTCTTTGAAATCGTTAATTCACCAAATCCAAAATCCTTTAAGGTTTTCAATACTTTAGCAGCATTTTGTGTTTCTGCTAAGATAAAAATATCAATGTCGTTTGTGTATCGAGGTTTGAAGTGGATAGCATAAGCATATCCGCCGACTATTAAATATTTTACTTTATTTTTGTTTAGTAATTTTAAGAACTCTTCGAAATCGGCCGAGGCCGTCATTGTTTTTATTTTCATTTCCAAACTTAGCCCACATTATTCTTAATTTTTCTAAAGTCGATAATTTATATTCAGCAGATTTTGAATTCCAAAACTTTCGATCGTCTCGATCCTGCCTCTTATCATTTAAATTGTATATTTTAATTTTCATATTTCCGCTTTATCATTATATCATTTCTAACAAAAATACTCACTACCACACTTGTTGAGTTTCAGGGTTATATTTACCCCGTCATACGGGGTTTACTTAAGAGACCCACGTGCTTAATTATTTCTAATGCCGCTGAGTGTTCGCAATTCGGCGCTTATCATTTACTCCATCATTCCAGCCGTGCCTCATTTCGCAGTTTCAAGCAGCATATTGTAAAATTTCTACTTCAGGTTTATTTTTTACTGCTTCTTTTGCACGATTGAGAATAACTTCGGTAACATCTTCGTTCAGGTAATATTCACCGCAATTCCCACAAACATCCGCAGGAACATTTTTAAAAATAATTACGCTGCCATCTCTATTGATGGTAACGATCACATTACCCTTTTCGAGTACTCCTGTTTTACAAATTACACAAGTTATAATTTTTTCCTTTTTCTATAATCTTCTTGCCAAATGTTTGTATCCGGTTCATAAACAGTTACGACTAGATCTGTTTTTTCATTTTCAACTACGGCTATTACTACATGTATTTGTCTTCTTATTTCTTACAATTTAACTAAATTTTCTTAAAAATGAAACAGTTTTTTCATTTATCCATTTATTCATTTTATCATTGATTCAATGCCCCCATGATCCAATGAGACAATTTTTCCATACATCCATTGCTCCATCAATCCACCACTCCGATATTCCATCACTCCATTATTCCATCAATCTCTACGACCTACGGTCTCGTAGAGAGTCAAAGACTCGATAGCGTCGTTGACCAATACTCCAACATTCCACCATTCCTTTACACCGTCATTATACACTCTGTTTACTTTTACTGAAAATCGATAAATACTTCCTAATCTCAACAGAATATTTATTTTTCACAATCACATAACATACCGCGCCGAAGAAACTCAAAAACATACCGGCAATAGCAAAATAACTTCGTTTTGGGAAATTTTTCTTAGCGGCAGCTTTTGCTGTATCCATAACATTTATAATAGGCACATATTTTAATTCTTCTATTTTTGCCATTTCGTGCTGCTGGATTAGGGTTGAATAGACTGTGCTCTGAATTGTTACATCACGTATTAACCGTTCTTGTTCCAAGAGAAGTTGTGGCGAGTCAATAACTCTGCGATTCTTTTCTCTGAATTCTTTCAATACATTTTCTGCTTTTGATAAATCTAATTTAACTTCTTTCAAACGCTGTTCAATCCATTTACGCTGTTCGCCCGCGTTTGTAGCTTTCTTTGTTAATAAGAAATTATTTAATTCAGCGGTTATAGTATTCAATATATCTGCCGATACCTGCGCGTCTTTCGTTTCAATAGAATAAGTCAACAAACCTGTTTTTTGACTCATCTCTATTTTTAAACGTTTTCTCATCTGTTCAAGGACAACTTCTTGTGTCCGGCGCGGAGTTTCTTCTTCTATTTCAAAATACTCTATTAGATTTACCGGCTGGTCGTAAAACTCAGATTTGTACTTTTTTTCTATTACGGGAGTTAATACAGCTTCACTTTGGATAATATCGGGATATAACTTCACCATAATCACCTCACCGCCAATATTTATTCCTGCTAATGATGCTAAATCACCCAAAGGTCCTAATTTATCCTTTCCCATATCAGGAAGAATTACTGTAGAGGAAAGATACGTGGGGGTCATCAGGAACGTCAACGCTATGAATACTATTGTTGTTATAAGCGTTACGACAATAATAAATTTCCTCTTCGACCAAAGGAGCGAAATTATTTCGAGATAATCTATTCTTCGCTCGTTTGGTTGCTCAGCTTCTGTGTTAGTATTCATATTTTCGGTCATAATTAATTTTATTTTCTTTGATTGAATATACAATAATTTTGGAAAATATCCATTTAATCTCTCAGCAACAGCATTTACTTCATGCGGATATATAACCCTGATGAGTTGTTTAAAAAAACAATTGAATTTCCTCAACTACAGAAAAAGCCGCCCCGATAAACGCGGACGGCTTTTTTTTTCCTTATGTTAGTAATATTATTTCAGAAGAATAGCTTTCCTTGAAGTATTCATTAACAGTTCTCCAGACTTACTATCAACCGCAGTTAACCGATAATAATAAATTCCCGAAGAGAGTTTTGAAGCATCGAAAGCTACTTCATATATACCGGCGTTAATCTCTCCGTTCAGTAAATCGCTAACTTCCTGACCGAGAACGTTGTAAACTTTTAAACTTACACTGCTCGCAATCGGCAATTGGAATTTTATCGTCGTTGCCGGGTTAAAAGGATTTGGATAATTTTGTTCAAGTTTAAATTCTTGAGGTATCTCCCCTGCAATCTCTCTTACTCCGGTTGAACCAACAGCGCCGACAAAGAATTCATCGAAATAAACGGGTGTTGGTGCGTTAGGAGAGGAATTAAATTCTAATAAGTGAACATATGCTACAGAAAAATTTTGACCCCATGAACCCTGATATTTGACTACACCATTTATTTTTAATGTAAGAATACTTGCATCAGCATTAAATTGGAATAAGATATGTCCACCCGTAGTATCGGGGGATTGCCATAACGTTGAAAGACCCCAATCTAAATTTTCCTGTAAATGCCAACCGCCATTAACCTTTTTAGAAAATTGTAGAATTAAAGTATTACGTTCATTCAATGGATGATTCCAGTAATATTTTTGACCTGATAGAGTAACATAAACGGTATTATTATATCCAAGTTCTTTGTGGTCTATATAAATTCTGAATTCTCGGTTATTCAATTGGAATGGTTTACGCGAAAATACACCAACACCTGATTCACTCCCCCAATTCGTGGCTTGCACTCTAAGTTTATCTCCAACACATTGAACACCTGAATTGTCGTGATTATGTTGATAAATATCCCACATAGCTGAAGGTGGAATATTATTTCCATTAAACGGATCAACAGCCGAGGAGTCGGCAAGTATTAAATTGAAATTTATATTCGAAGCACCCGGTGATATATTCCAATATGAAGTATCGGCATAAGAACCAGGTGGGAATGGATATTCTCTTGCCCAATCAGCTAAATAAACACCATAATAATTTTGCGGACCGGGTGAAGAATATACAGGCAGTGTGTAGTTACCTGTTGTAGCATTAGAAACAGTACGTGTATTACTTTGAAGATAATCGTTCCAACCACTGATTAAGTAACTTTTCGTAGGTAAATTGCCGTTAATCTTTACAGTACCCGTTATTGCAGCGTTTGTTCGATAACAAGTAAAGTTTGATACTGAATTGTTTACAATTGAGTCATTTTCGTTAATAGTGAACTCGTGTGAGTTCGGGGAAATATAAGTGGGTAATAAATCGTCACCATTCAATCCAATTCTGCCATTGCCGGCTGGCACTAATTTAAAGTATTCTCCATTACTGTCAGTATAGACACCTCTTCCCCCTCCTGAACCTTCGACATAAACTCCGATATTTGCTATTGGATTGCCAGCTTCATCTTTTACAAAACCACGTATGTATGATGTTAACCCGGCTAAATAAAAATCTTGTATTGTGTTTCCTGTTATAACCATTGAAGTATCGAAGGATGAATGTAAACCACTCATATCTTCTACATACATAAAATAAATTCCAGCTTCAAGCGGAATCAAGTAATTGCCGTTCTGGTCTGCCACATCTCCGATTTGATTCGTACCAGAAATAGCCCACACCCAAGCGCCGGGGACCACTCCGCCATCGGTGTTATAAATCACACCACTCAACGAAAAAGTTGCTGGAGGATTTTCAAACCGCACAATTCCTGTTACTGTAGTCATACCTTCGCTAAATACAGCAATAACTTGCATTGATGGCATCGCTCCTCCAGTCTCCAAATAGGCAATTATCGTCCCTTGAGTCGGGTCTAAATCACCCATAGCGTTATCTGCAAATATTTCACCGCCTAACGAAAAGTCGGTACCATCAATTATTCCGTTATCATTGATATCTATCCAGAAAATAGCGGACACACTTCCTAAAGGTGTTACATCCATTTTTAAAAATAATGAATCTGTTGTCGATAACGTTGCCGGTGATGTGAACGGACCGTTAATTGAATTTGAAAATTTTACATAAGTAACCATACCTCCTGATTTTAACAAATGAATATTTGATTTTTTGAGGTTGGGGAAAAACTTATTCGTTGTCTGTGCATCAACGAATTGAAACGATAAAACAAAAACTAAAACGTAACTTAACGCTTTCATTTATAAATCTCCTATTTTGTTTAATGATACGGTAGAATAATAAGAAAATAATAGTTATAAGTCAAGTTACTTTCAAAGAATCTTGTAAGATGTTGATTTTATGTGATTCAGATTATAAAAAAAACGGTTACAGTATAATTGCTGTAACCGTTTAAAAAGGCTAGTCTTAAAGGAATTATTATGTATTTCTATTGATTAAATCAATCAGATTGTTTGAGGAATCATATATTCTTAGTTCCATTGGCATCTTACCGGGCATGTAGTGAGTTGCACATCCGAAACACGGGTCGTAAGCACGGAAAGCCATTTCGATCTTGTTAAGTGTCCCTTCAGTTACTTCAACACCTTTTTTGATTAATCCACGGGCAGCTTTATTAATCGACATCGAGATTGGTGCATAATTGTTAGTTGTTCCTACTATCAGATTTACTTTCGTTAATATGCCTCGTCCGTCGGTTGTGTAATGATGTGTAAGAGTGCCGCGTGGTGCCTCAACAATTCCAACACCTTCAGTCGGAGTTTCTGTCGGAATATTGCGGATGTGCGTGCTTGTAATTTCAGGATCGCGAATTAAATCCAAAGCCATCTCAGCGGCGCTTAACAGCTCGATGATTCTTGCCCAGTGAGTTGCTAATGTTGCATGAACCGGTTTACCTCCGAGTGTTGAATACATTTTTTCGTATTCAGCTTGCGCCAACGGAGTAGGCATTCCGTCGGCAGCGTTTAAACGTGATAACGGTGTAGCCCGATAAACTCCGCTATCTTTGCCATCAACGAATCCTTTCCATCCAACTTTTTTCAAAAATGGAAACTTCAGGTAAGTCCAGGGCTCAACATGCTCAGCAACATTTTCTAAATATTCGTTAGGTGAGTATTTTACAAATTCCTTTCCATCAGGATCGACTACCCTTACCTGTCCATCGTAAAAATTCACCTTGTTATTTTCATCGACCAAACCCATGTAATAAGTTTTATGAGAGAAAGTATCTGACAATATAAGATCGACATAAGCTTGATTCTTCAGAACAATATCGTTGAAAGCTTGAATAGTAAATTTCCCGAACTCAACGAACCACTCGCAATGTTTCTCAATTTCTTTAGCTTCTTCTATCGAAATGCCCTTGCTTACTCCACCGGGCATTGAAGTTATTTGGTGAGTTTGTTTACCTCCCAAAGTTTTAATGACTTGTTGAGTTCGTTTGCGCATTTCGATAACTTTGCCGCCGACTTCTAAACCGACTTTTTTAACAACACCTAAAATATTCCGTTCTGCAGCAGGTGCATCTGGACCGACTATGAAGTCGGGACCGCCGAGTGCATAAAAATGAGTAGTATGATCGCCTGCAAAGAAAACATTGTACAACAATGAGCGAAGTTTTTTAGCTGCTGATGGAATTTCGACGTGGAACACGGCATCGCAAGCTTTGGCTGCTGCCATGTGGTGAGCTTCAGGACACACACCGCAAATTCGAGTCGTTATGCGAGGCATCTCTTCGACAGGTCTGCCAACACAAAACTGTTCAAACCCGCGAAGTTCGGGAATCTGAAAATACGTATTTGCTACTTCACCATCGTCGTTCAGAAAAATATCTATTTTACCATGACCTTCGAGTCGTGTTATCGGATCTATTTTAATCTGTTTCATATTTTTTCTACCCTTCTTAAAATTGATTGCGGTACCGAGAATCTGTAAAATGTCCCAAGCGGGTCAACAATTTGATCTAATATTTTTTCTATCTCTTCAGGTTCGTGGGCATCTATCACTGAGCTTATAGCACTCACCATTTTAGCACCTTGATCGGGACAATTTGGAGGAGCACCATAACAGCCTCGACATGGGATGTTTGCTTTTGGGCATAATGCTCCACAGCCGCTACGGGAAGCTGGACCTAAACAAATTATTCCTTGATCCAACAGGCACTCGTTCGGATCTGAAAATATTTCATACGGGCGGAAGAATTGCTTTAGCTTCTTCTCTTTTCGCTCACGTGGACATTCTTCGCAGCAGGTTTTGTCGCCTGCCCCAAGCGTTGCACCCTTTGCAGGCAGCGGCTGACCACTCAAAATATATTCGATGACTCCCCAAATTTGATCAGGTTGAGGCGGACAACCGGGTATGTAATAATCAACATCAATAACCTGATTCAAGGACTTGACTGTTTCCCACATCTCAGGAATTTCAATTTCACCTTCAGGCATTTTGGTATGTGTTTGTGGATAAGTACCATTATTATTTACTGTTGAGGGCGAATCTTTAAAAACCCATTTTAGTATTGCATCCTTAGTTGTGAGGTTTGCCAAACCGGGTATTCCACCTTCGTGGGCACAAGCACCGAAAGCTACAACTAATTTTGATTTATTTCTCATCAAGTGAGCCATCTCTTCATTTTCGGAATTCACAATAGCACCATTAAACAAACAAATATCAATGCTTTTATCTTCCATTGCCCGAACGTCGTGATACTTGAAATCAAGTGCTACGGGCCAAAAAACGATATCAAAGGCATTTGCTACGTCTAATATTTTTTCGTGAAGGTCTAAAACAGCTATTTCGCAGCCGCCGCAGCTTGCTGCCCAGTATAATGCTAATTTTGGCTTTGCCATATTTATCTCCTTAATTAAATAATTTACTTTTTGATTTTAGTCGCAGAATGCTGAAACGGACCTATTTTCCTAATTTCTTCTGTCATCTTATTAACGACTTCAGCGAATCTATCCCCCTCGGAAGCTGAAACCCATTCGAGGCGGAGACGGCGCGGGTCGATCCCAAATTCGCGAATGAGTCTTTTTAGGAATGGAATTCGCCTTAAAGTTTTATAGTTACCTTCCTGATAGTGGCAATCGCCGAGGTGGCATCCCATTACCACCACCCCATCTGCTCCGAGCTGGAACGATTTCAAAATAAAAGCCGGGTCAACTCTACCGCTGCACATTGTGCGAATAATACGGACGTTGGGTGCCGATTTGATGCGCGAAACTCCGGCTAAATCAGCTCCCGAATAAGAGCACCAGTTGCAAAGGAAACCAACAATTTTAGGTTCAAATGCCATAACGTTTTACCTTTCAAATTTATATTTCTTTAATGAACTTCTAACAATTTTTCATATTTGCCAAACCCGCGGTGCAAGCCGATTGAGTCAGCATAATTGATAACTTCGTAATACTCATCAGTAGTAATATGCCTGCTTAATTCAGGATACCGGTATGCTTTGAATGCCGGACGATATTGATCCATAATATTCACATAACTATCAACGCAAACTTTATTAACAATAAAATCTAAAACATTTTTGGAACCAGCGATGTCATTAGGAAGGATGAGATGCCTTATTAACAAACCTCTTTCAGCAATACCGAAAGGGTTCATCTTTAGGTCGCCAATTTGCCTGTGCATTTCGATGATTGCCGGTTGAACAACATCCCAATAATCTTTAACACCGGAATATTTATAAGAGTTTTGGTTGATCGAATATTTAATATCAGGCATATAGATGTCGATTATCCCATCTAAAAGCTTCAGAGTTTCAACTGATTCGTATCCGCCGCTGTTGTAAACGAGTGGAATGTTCAAACCTTTTTCGACTGCAATACCGACCGCATCAATTATTTGGGGAACAAAATGGGTAGGTGTTACAAAATTGATGTTATGACACCCCAGCTGCTGCAGCGAAAGCATTGCCTCTGACAATTGGTTTACTGTAATTACTTCGCCGTGTCGCAGGTGGCTAATGTCGTAGTTTTGACAATACAAGCACCATAAGTTACAATTTGTGAAGAAAATTGTTCCTGATCCATTCCAACCAACCAAAGGCGATTCTTCACCGTAGTGTGCCGACAGACTTGAAACTAAAAGTTGGTTTGTAGAGCGACACACACCGTAATTACCTTCAAAACGTTTTGCTAAACATTCGCGGGGACAGAGCTTACATTCCTTCGTTAAACTATACAATTGCCGAATGCGTTCGCTTAATTCACCCGAACTGTGTAGTTTTATGTATGATGGGTGAATCATCAACTAATTTTTAAATCTTATTTGTTTGTTACTTTTCACAAAGATCGATATCAATTTCGTTATTCATTTCTTGTTATATGTTTTTTATTTTTTTTGTGATAAAAAATTAAACCTGCTGAGTAGTTACTTTTGTTTTATGAGATTAGTCCTTCTAATTCAGCAAGTATCTGAGCATCTGTAAATCCGTGACCTGTCATTGCAGACGACGGGCATGCTGCAACGCAAGTTCCGCATCCTTTACAAAGAGCTTCGTTGACGTGCGATAGTTTTTTATCAACTATAAAATCTATGGCTCCATAAGGACATAAGTTGTTACAAATTCTGCAACCACTGCAGTAGTCGTCCTGCACCATTGCTCGTACGGGATCAATTTCAACTTCACCTTTACAAATAAGCGAAAGAATACGGGCAGAAGCAGCGCTTGCTTGTGCGACTGTATCAGGTATATCTTTGGGACCTTGAGCACAACCAGCTATAAATACACCTTCAGTGGTGGTTGCTGTAGGGTCAAGTTTGGGATGCCGCTCAAGGAAAAATCCATCGGGGCTTTTGCTGATCGAGAAGAGTCTTCTAATTGAATCTACATCCTTTTGTGGTTCGATAGCATTACAGAGTACCACCATATCCACGGGTATTTCGCGGAATTTTCCGATAAGTGTATCCTCACATCTTATCAACAGATTACCTTGCCCATTGCCTTGCCATTTTGATTCTACAACTTCTGCGGCTTTTCCACGAATCATTGTTATACCTTCATCGAGAAGACGTGTATAAAATTCTTCATATCCTTTTCCAAACGCGCGCATATCAATATAGAATTGGTAGATGGCGGAATCTGTTCTATCGTGAACAAGATGTGCAAATTTTAATGCGTACATACAGCACACTCGCGAGCAATAAGCATGATGATTTGTATCTCGAGAACCAATGCAATGAATAATTCCGACAGCTTTTGGTTCTTCTCCATTCTTCAAAATAACTTTGCCACCTGTAGGTCCAGTTGAATTTAGCATGTGCTCGAACTCAAGAGATGAATAGACATTGTCGAGCGTGCCATAGCCGTATTGTGCCATTTTTGTTGCATCAAAAATATTAAAGCCCGTTGCCACCAAAATCTGACCGACATCTATTTCAACAATCTCATCTTCCATTTTGTAATTGATAGCTTGTGGCTCACAAACTTTTGCGCATGTTTCGCAGCCATCGGTTTTAAAATGTATACACGACTCTTTATCTATAACCGGGACGCGCGGAACTGCTTGCAATGTAGGAACATAGATAGAAGTTTTAGGTCCGAGAATAAATTCAGGTATTTTACCTTTATATTCTTCGATTATCATTTTGATATGTCCAGTCGGACAAACGTGGGCACAAGCACCACAGACGATACACTGTTCGGATTTTTGATCGAATGGTAAAACAACTTCACGGGCAATACCACGATTTGCAAAGCCGAGAACTTCTGCTTTTACTAAATCTTTGCATACATTTACGCACAAACCACATAAAATACAGGCATCACTTGCCTCGTCACGCTCGAGACTATCGAAACGGATTTCTTTAACCCCTATTCGCTCAGCCATTTCTTTGACCACTTTTACATTGGGCCAACGGGAAAGCATTAATTCCATTAAAAATTTTCTAATCCACCGGATATTTTCAGAGTCTGTTAGAACTTCAATTCCATCTGTAACGGGATAATTACACGCTGTTACGATGCGGCTGCGTTTTCCACGAATTACTTCAACGCTACATATACGACAAACTGCATAAGGTTCTATCAAGTCGTTATAGCACATTGTAGGAATCCATACACCTGCTTTTTCTGCGGCTTTCAATATTGTGGTCTCTTCTTGGACTTGAATTTCTATTCCGTCTATTTTTAATGTAATCATATTTTCTCCTGATTTTTAGTCGACATAAATTGCATCGAATTTACAAACATCAAAACAGATCCCGCATTTATCGCACTTGGTTGGATCAATTCTGTGCTCTTTCTTTATCTCTCCAGTAATTGCAGTTTGTGGACAATTTTTTCTACAAACACCGCATCCATGACCTTTTTCAATACATATCTTGCTGTCAATTGTATAAGTAATCAACGATTTGCATGTATGCGCTGGACATTTTTTATTTTTGACGTGGGCTTCATATTCTTCGCGAAAATATTTTATTGTTGTTAAAACAGGATTTGGTGCCGTACCACCAAGCGCACACAACGACGATTCAACAATCAATCTCGAAAGCTCTTCCAATTTTAACAGGTCGTCTTCGGTCCCTTGACCATATGTTATTCTTTCAAGAATATCAAGCATCCGTTTTGTACCTTCACGACAGGGGATACACTTACCACAGCTTTCTGACTGAACGAAATCAAGGAAGTACCGCGCCATATCCACCATACAATTATCTTCATCAACTACGACCATACCACCTGATCCCATCATTGCACCCGCCTTCAACAGCTCATCAAAATCGACAGGCAGATCGAGAAGGCTTTCCGGTAAAAATCCACCCGAAGGACCGCCAGTTTGCACTGATTTGAACTTCTTATTATTCTTTATCCCTCCGCCAATATCATAAATAATTTCTCTCAGTGTGATTCCCATCGGAACTTCTACAAGTCCGGTATTATTAACTTTCCCGACGAGTGAGAAGACTTTTGTACCAGTACTTCCCCCGTCACCATTCTTGCCTCGCGTTCCAATAGATGCAAACCAGTTTGAACCACGTAAAATTATCTGTGGGATGTTTGCCCACGTCTCAACATTATTGATGATAGTTGGTTTGCCATTAAGTCCTTTCTGGGCGGGATAGATATATTTTGCTTGGGCTTCGCCAGCAAATCCCTGGATAGAACGAATCAAAGCGGTTTCTTCACCACAAATGAAAGCACCTGCTCCACGGTGAACTTCAATTTCAAGGTCCATTCCTTTTCCCAGAATGTTTTGGCCTAGTAAACCATATTCTTTCGCTTGTTCAATTGCTATGTAGAATCGTTTCAACGCTAAGGGGTATTCCATTCTGACGTAAATGTAAGTTTGCTTTACACCCAAAGCATAAGCACCGATGAGTACACCTTCGATGACTGAATGCGGGTCGCTTTCAACAATACTCCTATCCATGAATGCGCCTGGGTCACCCTCATCGCAGTTGATGATAATAAATTTCTCATCACTTTGTGTATTGAAAGCAACTTCCCACTTTAATCCTGTAGGAAAGCCACCACCACCTCTACCGCGAAGACCGGATGCTTTAACTTCATCAATGACCTGTTTTGGAGTCATCATTGTTATGGCTTTTGTGAATCCTTTGTAACCATCCCGGGCGATATATTCATCAATATTTTCCGGGTCGATTAAACCTCGATTACGAAGTGCGATCAACATCTGTTTTCCGAAAAATGGTATATTGGACATTATAGGTATCGGTTCTTTTGTTTCCGGTGGAGTGTACATGAATTTTTTAACCGGCCTGCCTTTAAGGAAATGCTCCTGAACTAAAAAAGGAACGTCTTCGACACGCAGTTTCTGATAAAATATTTCATCCGGTTGAACCACTACCAATGGACCTACAGCGCAGAAACCATTGCAGCCGGTAGGAATCACAGCAACCTCTTCATGGAGTTCGTGTTTTCTGATTTCCGTTTTAAAAGCTTCTAATAAATTAAAAGCTCCGTTAGAAACGCATCCTGTTCCTGTACACAGCATAACATTTAATCTGTATGGCATTTCTTATTCCTTTTAACTATTGTTTAAAATATTTAATTATCCAACTCGTTCACTACCAATTGCCAGTGCATAATCTTTTACTGTTTTGCCATTGACAACATGCTCAGCAAGGATTTTTTTAATCTTGTCTGCGGTCAGGTCAACATATTTTACAGGTGCTTGACCGAAGAGTTCGACTGTTGCCATTGGCTCACGACTGCAAAGTCCTGCACAGCCAGCAGTTGTAACAGTTATATCTTTGATACCTAGTTTCTCAACTTCAACAAGTAATGCTGTGAGTACTTGGCGTCCACCGGCAGCAATTCCGCAAGTTCCCAGATGAATGGTAACCTTACCTCGATTTTCGCCACTTTCACGCAAACGCAATTTGGCGACTGCTTTTTCTCTTAATTTGTCGAGTTCTTCAATTGTTAATTTTGGCATTTTCAATTCTCCTCATCCGTACTTTTTAAGAATTTTTGTTACTTTACCTGCTGTTACTTGTCCGTGCAAATCACTACCAACAGTAACAACTGCTGCAAGTCCACAACAGCCCAAACATCGAACAGCTTCAAGTGAATACTTATAATCTTTCGTTGTATTGCCCACTTTCACATTCAATTCTCTTTGGAACTGGTCAATAATTTTCGGTGCACCTTCGACATGGCATGCTGTTCCCATGCAAACCTGAATCAAATGTTTGCCGCGCGGTACAAGCGATAATCCCTTAAAGAAGGTGGCAATGTGAAAAATTTGTGTTATTGGTGTTTGTATTTGATTCGATAATTCTTTCAATACTTCTTTGGGAAGATAATGGTACTCTTCCTGGGTGTCTTGGAGTATTTCGATTAAGAAATGTGGGTTGCGTTTCCATTTGTCGACAATACCACCAACCTTCGAAACATCAACTGTTTGTTGTTCAGTCATAGTTTTTCTTCCTTTATTTACTTATTTGTGTTGGAAAATTTTTCATGTTCTCATTAATATAATTTTTTATGAATATTAATACGTCCGTTGAGTTTATGTTAATATCTTTTAAATGTTGTTTGATTTCTTTTGTTTCAAAGTTAAACTTATTTCCGTTTCGCTCATGTATATACTTGATTTCTATCTCAGGATTACCTGCAATAAGAGCAACAATTGTTTCTGCCATACTTCCGAGCGGCTGTCGGTCGATATGACTTGATTGAAATATTGTACTCACATATGTTCCTTTTCCGGGCACTGAATCAATTGTCATAGAACCATTTGCCATTTTTGCTGCCTGGTTAAAAAACGGTAAACCTAAACCAACTCGTCTTGTGGTTCTACTTGTAAAAAATGGGTCTGTTACTTTTTTTACTTCTTCCGGCGTCATTCCTTTTCCATCGTCTATAATTTCAATTCTCAGTATATCTTTCCTTGTGTCTTCTAAAATTTTAATTTCAATATTTTTAGCACCTGCGGCAATCGAGTTTTCAGCTATATCGAGTATATGTAGTGATAAATCTTCCAAGTTAGATTTCAGATTTCAGATTTCAGATTTTGACATACATGGTTTGTGCTTATGCATTAATTCTTCGGTCATCTTCATTCTTTAGTGCCTTTCTTATTTCTTCGAATGTCGGATTTTCTATCCAAAACTCTGTCGTACATTTTCCAATATCGTCTAGCATATGTGCATCTGAATTTTGAATGAACGTGTAATTTTGATATTCGGGAAACTTTTTTCTTGCTTCTGCATAACTGAGTCTGGTCGATATTTCCAGCGCATCGAATTCCAACGAGATTGGTATAAAACCTAACTGACCTATGACGCTGTAACTTTCTCTATCGATGTGCGATGCAATTGCTAAACCGCCGAGTTTGTGCACTCTGTTCACAATTTCTTCGATGGCTAAGTCGACTGCACCGATGAGCAGTTTATCGTTGAAACCGAGCACTTCATCGAACTCATTTCCAACAACCTGCAAACCGAAAACATCCGGGTTATTTTTGCCGTGAAGTTTTTCATAAACTTTTGCCTGCATCTCAAACACAGTTTCGAGATTTTCAAAGAGCGCCAAAATGTGAATTTCTTCCCGGCTACATATTTCCATTCCGGGCAACACTACCACTTCTTTACCTTTTGCAGCTTTAACCAAAGCAGGAACATTTTCCGCTGAATTATGGTCGCAGATTGCGATTATATCTATATTATTTGTAAGAACTTGATTTATGATTTTTTGCGGTGTCATCTTTAAATCGCCGCAAGGCGATAAGCACGTGTGAATGTGCAAATCTGCCTTAAATGTTTTTAACATTTCTAAGTCTTACCAATTCCAGACTCGTATAACTTGCCCACCAGTTGAAAAGCCGGGAGTTTGCTCACCAATATCGGTATATTTTCTTCCTTGGCTTTCTTAAGTGTATCTTCATTCGGCTCTCTGCCTTGCACTATGATGATGGCAGCTACTTCTTTCAAAACCGCAACCGCAACAATATTTACGTGAACTTGCATAGTAACCCACACATCACCCTTTTGGGCATTATTGATTACATCGCTCAGCAAGTCGCTTACGTAACCGCCGGTGATTTCAGTATCCAATGTATTTTCGCCGCATCGGATTATTAGGCTTAATTTTTTAGTTAATTCTTTTAGTTTCATTTGTTTTCTTCTTTTTACTTTGCTAAGAGCATTTTCTTAACAGAAAAATAATTACCTACTTGTAATGGTTCGACTGAACTCACCACAAGCTTATAAAAATATAAACCGCTTGAAAATTGAGAGGCATCCCACTCAACTTCATAATAACCCGTTTCTTTATATCCATCAACTAGTTGTTCGACTTCCCTGCCTAATACATCATAAACCTTTAAAGTTACATAACTAGCTTCTGGCAGTGCGTAGCCTATTTGTGTTGTTGGGTTGAATGGATTAGGATGGTTTTGTTCTAATACATATTCCGCCGGAATGTTATTATAACTATTTTCTAACTCACCTTCACCCGCTTTATAAAATTCACAAGGTCTTGG
>JASEGV010000038.1 GCA_030017895.1 Bacteroidota bacterium
TTACTTGCATGCTCAAGGAGATATAAAATGACCCACTCGAGTACGCGAAGACCCATTATTGTTAATGGTTTCTGGTTCTTGGTTTGATGGCTTGGTAAATAGTTAATAGTTTTGGGTAAATAGTTATAGTTCATCGGTTACTGGTTATGGTTTTATGGTTTTGTAAATCATCAACTTAAAACTGAAACTATAAACTAAATAACTAAAACTAAAAACCACCAACTAATAACTAATTATTGTTAATGGTTTCTGGTCCTTGGTTTGATGGCTTGGTAAATAGTTAATAGTTTTGGGTAAATAGTTATAGTTCATCGGTTACTGGTTATGGTTTTATGGTTTTGTAAATCATCAACTTAAAACTGAAACTATAAACTAAATAACTATAAACTAATAACCAATAACTAAATGTTAATCAATAAAAGCAATGGCTACAGGATTAGAAAATTTGTGGATATATAAACTTGCAGAAGACCTTGAGGTTAAGGTTCATGAAGTTACTAAGTCATTTCCAAGGGATGAATTATATCGTTCCATTGATCAGCTCAGGCGTTCATCTTCATCGGTAGCAAACAACATAGCCGAACATTACCATAAGACAACGACAAAAGAAAAAAAACGATTTCTAACTATTGCAAAAGGTGAAATAGAGGAGACCAGAAGAGGTGTTCTGAAATCAGCACGCAAAAAATTCTTGTCGGAATTAATTGCCACTGAAATTGCCGACCAATACACTATTCTGATGAAAGGAATCACTTCTTATGTCCGTTTCCTTGAACTCAACAATCTTGAAAAGAAGAAAATACCATCAACTTAAAACTAAAACTATAAACTAATAACTATAACTAATAACCAATAACTAAAAACTAAAGTGGGATGATATCTCAACCTGAAAAAATTTGCCGAACCCACTACTAAATACTCCATACTACATACTAACTTCTACATACTCAACTAAATTTTACTGAGGAACAAAAAATGGAAGAAAAAACAATCCTACTAATCGAAGACAACCCGAACGATATCGATTTGACTTTGCGGGCTTTTAAAAAAAACAACATCGTTAATAAAATAGTAATCGCACGGGATGGTGCGGAAGCCCTCGAGTATCTCTTCGGGGAAAAAGCTATCCATCCAACTTTAGTTCTCCTCGATTTAAAATTACCAAAAGTTGACGGCTTGGAAGTGCTCAAGCAAATTCGTTCAAACGAAAAGACAAAACTTTACCCCGTTGTAGTATTAACATCATCCACAGAACAGTGCGATTTAAAAGCGGCGTATGAATTAGGTACAAACAGCTACATCAAAAAACCGGTAAGCTTTGAAGCATTCATCGAAGCAGTGCATAAATTAGGCGTGTACTGGCTAATATTGAACGAACCACCGGCGGAGTAATGAATAGTTAATGGTATTTAGAAAAAATTAACTCAACCTCCTAAGCGAATTCAAACTGAGCTCCCGAGGCTGTCTAAAACGTAAATATTTCTTAGTGTTTCTTAGTGAACTCGGTGACTTAGTGGTAAGAATCCTTTGATTATGATTCAAAAATAAGAGCATCAACACTAAGGTACTAAGAACACTTAGGCACACAAAGACTTTTAGGACAGCCACTGATATGAGATATAAATATGACAGGGGATGAGTTTGAAAATAATCAAATAAAAACAAACAACTAAATTCATCGTCTATATAAAAAGAAAGCGATAATTTTTTAATCAGGTATTAACCATGAACAAACAACTTAAAGTTCTTATAGTAGAAGACTCTGATGACGACACACAGCTTCTTCTTCGTGAATTAAAAAAAGGCGGTTATAAACCAACACACAAACGTGTTGAGACCGCCCCCGCTATGAAAAAAGCCCTTAAGGGGCAAGCTTGGGATATAATCCTTTCTGATTACAAAATGCCCCGGTTTAGCGCACCGGCAGCGTTAAAAGTATTACAAAGCACAAACCTCGATATACCTTTTATTATCGTCTCCGGAAGTGTGGGCGAAGATATTGCAGTCGAGCTGCTTAAAGAAGGCGCCCACGATTTTATAACCAAAATGAATCTTTCCCGTCTCATACCCGCTATCGAACGCGAGATGCAAGATTGGAAGGTTAGGCAAGCAAAGAAAAATGCAGAAACAGCATTAGAAGAATCCGAACACCGCTATCGACACCTATTTGCGAATCATCCCAACCCTATGTGGATTTACGATATTGTTACTTTTAAATTCTTAGACGTGAATGATGCGGCTATCGACAAGTACGGATATACACGCGAAGAATTTTTATCGATGACGTTGTTTGACATCCGCCCAAAAACAGAACATAAGCGTTTGAAAGAAAACCTCAGTAAACCGCGCCCTGCACTTCAACATTCGGGAGAGTGGAGACATTTATTAAAAAACGGTGAAACTATTTTTGTTGAAGTTAGCTCCTACCTTTTTGAAGATAACGGTAAAAAATTGGCGCTTGTAGTTATTAACGACATAACTGAGCGCAAACGGACGGAGGAAATTCTGCGGAAGAGTGAAAAACAGTACAGAGATATTTTTGAAAATGATCTCACGGGTGATTACATCACAACAACCGATGGCAGGATTCTGATGTGTAATCCGGCATTTGCCAGAATATTCGGATATGATTCCGTTGAAGAGCTGATAAATATTGACACCACAGGTCTGTATAAAAGTATGGAGGATAGAAAACGCTTCCTCGATATTCTCAGGGAAAAGAAAAAACTCGAATTGCACGAAATCGAATTACAAAGGCGTGATGGGAAAAAGATAGCGATTATAGAAAATGTTATCGGGGAGTTCAACGAACATGACGAACTAATCCGAATAAAGGGTTATATGTTCAATATCACCGAACGTAAGGAAGCCGAAGAAGCGTTAAAACTTCAGACTACATATTTCACACAATTATTTGAAAACTCTCCTACCGGGATTGCATTCCTTGATACTAATGAACGTGTAATGAATGTGAATAAAGCTTTTGAGAATATATTTCAATATTCGCTCGAAGAAATAAAAGGCAAATCGCTAACCGGCCTGATTGTACCGGAAGAATTAGTAAAAGAATCGCTTTCATTTTCAACCAAAGCAATGCAGGGCGAATTAGTACGGCTTCCGTCAATAAGAAAACGCAGAGATGGTACACGCTTAGATATGATAATTACAGGTTATCCCATTTTGATAGAAGGAAAGTGTGTCGGAATTTATGCTATTTATGCCGATGTCTCCGATATAAAGAAACTTGAAGACCAGATACGCCAGGCGCAAAAGTTAGAAAGTCTCGGCACACTTGCCGGCGGTATTGCTCACGACTTCAATAACATTTTGGGAATAATTCTCGGATACACATCGCTTCTTGAGGATGGCGTTTCAAACCCTGCGAAAATTAAACTAAGTATGGATGCTATTACAAAAGCCGTACATAGAGGCGCCGGCTTGGTTAAACAAATTCTTACATTCGCCAGAAAAACAAACATAGTAATTGAACCGGTTAATGCAAATGACTCAATCCAGGAACTTGTAAAAATGCTGAACGAAACATTCCCCAAGACTATTTCGTTTAAACTCAATCTTGATGGTAAATTGGCAGACATCATCGCCGATCACAACCAGCTACATCAGGCAATTCTGAATCTTTCTGTAAACGCCCGCGATGCAATACTATCAAATCCTTCAGCCGGTCAGGTGGGGACGATTACTTATTCAACGAAAATAGTACCAGGCACAGAATTAAGAAAAAAAATACCCGATGCACTCGATGAGAACTATGTTTGCATTAGTGTAACTGATAGCGGAAGCGGAATGGATGAAGCTACACTCAACCGGATTTTCGAGCCATTCTTTACAACAAAAGAACAAGGCAAAGGTACCGGTTTAGGTCTTGCTGTGGTTTATGGTGTAGTGAAAAGTCATCGCGGTTTTGTTGATGTGCAGAGCGAATTGGGTGCCGGCACTACATTCTATCTTTACTTCCCCCTCGAGATACAAATAGTTGTTCCTGAAAATGTTAAGGAAGAACCTGAAATGCAAGTTGCAGGAGGACACGAAACAATTCTTTTTGTAGAAGACGAGGAAATGCTCCAGGAAGTAGTAAAAACTCAACTTACACTAAAGGGCTATCGGGTTTTATCTGCTTTCAATGGTGAGGAGGCAGTTGAAATGTATCGTACTCATCAAGTTGAAATTGCAGCCGTCCTTTCCGATTTAGGTCTTCCTAAACTCGGGGGGTTCGAAGCTTTCCTTCAAATGAAAAAGATTAATCCAAATGTAAAAATAATTTTAGCAAGCGGATTCTTTGAACCCACTCAAAAATCATCAATGTTGGAAACTGGTGTTGAATATTTTGTACAAAAACCTTACCGAGCTAACGAAATTCTTACAGCAATTAGAAAATTATTAGATAAAAATTAGATATCAATTTGCTGTCCGGGTGATTAAGCAAGGTGCATCGGGTTACCTCACAAAGGCAAGTGCCGCAAGCGAATTAATCCAAGCAATTCGAAAAGTGTATCAAGGCGGTAAATATATCAGTTCGAGTGTAGCCGATAAATTAGCAGAAGCACTCGATTCCGAAACTGGTAATCCAGTTCACGAGTCATTATCCGATCGCGAGTTTCAGGTTTTTAAATTCATCGCATCTGGTATGACGGTGAGTGAGATAGCTGTTGCATAAACTTTGAGCGCAAAAACCATTAATACCTATCGAATAAAAATTTCTTGGAAAAATGAAACTCCGCAACAATGCAGAATGAAGAAATCCTCTAATTCCTTGACTTTCTTAAGCAATCTGCTTATATTTTTCACGATTTTAGTATTTAATATTCCTCAAAACAATGTAAAAAGAAAGTATTTGCCTTAATATATGCCAACAACATCAGATTTTAGAACCGGACTAACGATACGAATGGATAACGAGCTGTGGACTGTAATAGAATTTCAGCATGTAAATCCGGGTAATTGGCGGGCGTTTGTACGAACGAAATTAAAAAACTTAAGAAGCGGTAAGGTAATTGAAAATAGATGGCGGGCTGGCGAAGCCGTAGAAATTATTCGCATCGAAAGAAAACAATTCCAGTATCTGTATCACGATGGCTCCGGTTATATGTGTATGGACCAAGAAACCTACGATCAAATATCAGTTCCTGATGAAAATGTAGGTGAAGCTGGAAAATTTTTAAAAGACAGCGAAAATATAGAAATATTATTCAACGGTAACGATATTATTGCAGTTGAACTTCCGATTACTGTAGAATTAAAAATTGTCGAAACGGGACCGGGTCTCAAAGGCGATACAGCTACCGGCGGCACTAAACCTGCAAAAGTTGAATCGGGCGCTATGGTGAACGTTCCCTTATTCATTAACGAAAACGATGTAATAAAAGTCGATACACGGACAGGCAATTATTTAGAACGTGTAAAATCAAAATAGAAATATATTAACCATCAATGGAGAAACGATGGATTTAAATTATCTTAAAAAAATAACAAAAATATTAGCTGAGTCAAACGTTGACGAAATTGAAATCGAAGAAGAAGGATTAAAAATCCGGGTTGCGCGACACTCCCAAAACAGCGGTATGGTGGCTCCAGCTCCGCAGCAGTATGTGCAATCAATTGTACCTGCTGTTCAGGAGAGGCAAATCCCCGTTAGCACTGCGCCACATCAACCACTTGCACCGGTAATTATTGAAAAGAAATACACCGAGATCAAGTCGCCGATAGTGGGAACTTTCTACCGCGCACCTTCACCCGACGCAGATTCGTATGTAGAAGTAGGCAGAACGATTAACAAAGGGGATGTGCTATGTATAATCGAAGCGATGAAATTGATGAACGAAATCGAATCGGACATCTCCGGCACGATTGTAAAAATTATTGCTGAGAATGCACAACCGGTTGAGTATAACCAAGTTCTTTTTCTCATAGACCCATCTTAACTTACGAGAGGGATGATTGTTTAAGAAAATTTTAATAGCTAATCGAGGAGAAATTGCTCTTCGGGTAATAAGAGTTTGCCGCGAGTTAGGAATAAAATCGGTAGCAGTTTATTCTGAAGCAGATAGAGATTCGCTGCATGTAAAATTTGCCGACGAAGCTGTGTGTATCGGGCCACCGCTCAGTAAACAAAGCTATCTGAACATTCCCCGGATAATAGCTGCTGCCGAAATAACAGGTGCCGAGGCAATTCATCCCGGTTACGGTTTCCTTGCCGAAAATGCCTCCTTTGCCGAAATTTGCACATCATCGGGAATGAAATTCATCGGACCAAGCTCCGAAGCTATATCATCGATGGGGAACAAAGCATTAGCTAAAGAAACGATGAAAAATGCCGGCGTGCCTGTAATCCCCGGCAGCGATGGTATTGTGAAAGACCTTACCGATGCGATAGATATTTCTCGCGCTATCGGTTTCCCTGTGATTATAAAAGCAGTTGCCGGCGGCGGCGGTAAAGGGATGCGAATCGTCCGCGATGAAAACGATTTTGAAAAAAACTTTGTTATGGCATCGACCGAAGCTGAAGCTGCTTTTGGAGATGCCGGTGTTTACATCGAAAAATATATCGAGCAGCCGCATCACATCGAGATACAAGTTTTTGGCGACCAATATGGAAATGCAATCCATCTTAACGAACGAGATTGTTCAATTCAACGTCGCCATCAAAAATTAATTGAAGAATCGCCCTCCCCATTTATTAACGATGAGCTGCGGCAAAAAATGGGTGCTGCTGCTATCAAAGGGGCGCTGAGCGTGAATTATGAAGGAGCCGGTACAGTCGAGTTCCTCGTCGATAAATACCATAATTATTATTTTATGGAAATGAATACACGCATACAGGTTGAGCATCCTGTTACTGAAGAAATAACAGGCAGAGATTTAATCAAGATGCAGATAAGAGTTGCGGCAGGTGTAAAATTAGATAAGAAACTGATTAAACCAAGCGGGCATGCAATCGAGTGCCGTATAAATGCCGAAGACCCGGAACACAACTTTAGGCCATCTCCCGGAGAAATAAAAAGTTTTCATTTGCCCGGTGGATTTGGCGTCCGTGTGGATACGCATTGTTACGCAGGATACAGAGTACCACCTAATTATGATTCGTTGATTGCTAAACTTGTAGTGTATGGTTCCTCGCGCGAAAGCGCCATCAATAAAATGGCAGCTGCTTTAGAAGAATTTACTATTGAAGGAATACACACAACAATTCCTTTTCACAAAAAAGTAATGCAGCATCCCCTTTTTAAAGAAGGGAAGTTTGATACCTCTTTTATCGAAAATACTGAATTCAATTCAAAATAAAATTTAAGGACAATACTCAAATGATATTTCCAGAAAATTTAAAGTACACCAAAGATCACGAATGGCTTTCACTCGAAGGCGACACCGGAACAATCGGAATAACTGATTATGCACAAGGCGAATTAGGCGATGTAGTATTTATCGAGCTACCAATAGTCGGTAAAGAAGTAAAAGTCGGTGATATCTTCGGAACTATCGAAGCTGTTAAAGCAGTATCCGATTTGTTCTCACCGTTAACAGGTGTAGTTGTAGAAGTTAATAGTAAATTAGAATCGGAGCCCGAATTAGTTAATTCAGAACCTTATAAAGGTGGTTGGATGGTAAAAATAAAATTCTCAAATTCAGCCGAAGTTACAACTTTGCTCGATAGCGAAAGCTATAGAGCACTTGTGGGGCATTAGGTTAAAGGAAATATCTAAAATCAAAAATCTAAAATCCCCGCCTGACCCGCTCGAACAGATTCATCGAGCGAGCTGGCGGGCAGCTAAAATTTAAAATTTAAAATCTAAAATCCCTAATGGCATACATACCAAGCACCGACACTGATCGGCAAGAGATGTTAAAAGCGATTGGAGTTGCAAGTTTTGAAGAATTGCTAAAAGCAATCCCAACTGAAATTCGAACGAAGGGAGAAATAAATATCCCGAAACGACTATCCGAATTCGAAGTGTTGAACGAACTTCGAAATTTAGAATCGGTGAATAAATCGGCGGATAAAATAATATCGTTCCTTGGCGGGGGGGCTTACGATCATTTCATCCCGTCTGCGATAGCGGCTCTTACAAGTCGATCTGAATTTTATACTGCATACACACCATATCAAGCTGAAGTAAGTCAAGGAACGCTGCAAGCGATTTATGAATATCAAACTATGGTATGCCGACTTACAGGAATGGATGTTGCGAACGCTTCGATGTATGATGGAGGTTCGGCATTAGGCGAGGCGGCGCTGCTTGCAGTAAACCACACCGGACGTAATGAAATAATTATAGCCGGTAAAATTCATCCGCATTATCTGAAAATTATACGAACATACTGCGAAGGGCAAGACATAGTAATCAACGAAGTCGTATCGAGCCGTGGATCGGTTCTTCCGGATAAATTAAAAACCCATATTTCGGAAAAAACTGCTGCGGTTATCGTGCAGCATCCGAATTTTTATGGCTGCTTCGAAGATGTTGACGAGATTGGCGATTTGGCACATGCGGCTGGTGCTCTATACATCGTGTCTGTCGATCCGATTTCACTCGGTATATTAACTCCGCCGGGTGAATATGGTGCCGACATTGTAGTGGGCGAAGGTCAGGTTTTTGGATGTCCGCAAAATTTCGGTGGACCTTATTTAGGCATATTTGCTGCAAAGGAATTTTTACTGCGTAAAATGCCCGGCAGAATTTCCGGAGTTACAATCGATACCGACGGACAACGTGGATTTGTGTTAACTGTTCAAACGCGCGAGCAGCACATACGACGCGAGAAAGCAACGTCGAACATCTGTACTAATCAAGGACTAATGATGTTGTCGGCTACAATTTATTTGGCACTATTGGGAAAAAACGGAATTCAAGAAGTAGCAAATCTTTGCCTGCAGAAAGCCCAGTATTTGGCTTCTGCCATTGTAGAGATACCCGGTTTTCGAATGAAATATAACAGACCTTTTTTCCGTGAATTTGTTATCGAAACACCAATACCGGCTGCTGAAATTATAAAGTTATTATCTGGTAAAGGAATTTTAGCCGGGCTCGATTTAAAACAATTCGACCCAAAAGATACCGGTCTTTTGATTGCAGTTACCGAAAAACGAACAAAAGAAGAGTTGGATTTGTTTATGAGTGAACTGAAAAAAATATTTGATAGATTTTAAAAGTAGGTTTTGAAATAAATTCTGACCTACAAATTTTTACCGGTTTCATCCTGCCTGTTCCGAATTCCTTTTCGGAGAGCGACTGAACATAGTGAAGGAGCCGAAGGATGCCCGCCTCATAATTTCTATACTGACAGGCGGGGATCCCCTTCCACAATCCTTCTCTCCTCTTCCGTCAATCCATACAACTCATACACCGCATTATCAATCTGTCTATCGAGGGCTTCGATCTGGATGTCGAGGCGGTTCTTCTCTGACTCGGTTGTGGCGGCGGCGTGCTTGGCTTTTGCGGCAAGCATCTGCTCCACCAACTGCACTATTTTTTCATGTGCCGCTTTCTCGGTTTTGTTTTGGAAGTTGATTTGTGGGATTGGTAGTTCTTTTAAACTTTCCAATAAGATTCTAGGAAATAATTCTTTACTCTTATATAACTTCTTGTAGATAAAATCTATCATCTTTGAATTCAAGATACCAAGAATATATTTATGTCCGTATTCATCGTTTGGAATTATGGTGTAAACTGACTGTATTGTTACATAATTATTCTCATCAAAAGAAGCATTAATTTCTTCACCCACTTGTCTTACAACTATTTTCACATCATACAATCTTTCTTGTTTCCTAATATCGTTTTTTGAAATAAATCTTTCCGGTTCCTTTAAATGATATCTTTGAATATCCTCTCCATATAATAAACCAATATTATTTTTTCCTTTGAAATTTTTTGCAAGGTTTGAAGATTTCCCAAGTTCCTCACCTCTACCCATAAAAGAAATGCTTTCAAGACTTATTTTATCATTAAATATTTTTTGAATAACAGCCCATTCATTGTCATCTACAAAGAGATAAGAATAGTTTCTGAAATTTTGAATATTACTTTGAGTAATTGCTTTAGTTTGAATCTTATTAGAAAAGAATTCTTTAGGATTGGCGCATTTAAAATAATTGAATTTCTCTTTTGCATTTTTCTTTTTTTGCAATACAAGAATAATACTTCCAACTTTTGCTTCTTCAAATACTTTATTGATTTGTAATAGTGAAATTATTTTTGAGTTTTCATAAATAAATTTACGCAATGAAGTCGCGCTACTTCTGTCTATAATTGCATCAGGAATGATGTAACTAAAATATCCATCAGCAGTTAATAAATTTAGTCCATTCTCAATAAATAAAGTATATAAATCGAATTGGTCAACTGCTGTTTTATATTTACTTACAAAATATTTTTTTTGATATTCTGGCAATTCTTTATTATTTAAATACGGTGGATTCCCCACGACCGCATCGAAGCCGCAATCCGACACACCCCTTCGTCCCCTCTCAAGAGGGGAAAATATGTGCGGAAACACATCCTCAAAGTTCATCGGCTTTAGCGTGCGCTCGGTTTCGTCATCGAAGAGTTTACCGTCTAAAATATCGCGACCAATGAGCGAGTTGCCGCAAACAATGTTGCGCCGTAAATCGGGAAGCATACGCTCTTTCAATAAGCTAAACTGATAGGCCTCGTTCATCGTTACGTCTTCCATCAGTTTCAGGTAAAGCGAAAGCTGTGTAACCTCCGTTGCCTGAAAATCTATATCAACGCCATAAATATTATTTACTAAAATATCTTGCCGCTTCTTGTGCGAGAGAACTATTTTACCTTCGCGTGTCTCAAAATCGCCCTTCTTGGCTTTCTCAGGGAACTCGTTGTAATACCTCGTGTGGTAATCGAGGAGCTGGCTATACACTTCGAGCAGGAACGAGCCGGAGCCGCAGGCAATATCGGCAAAAGCCATCTTTGCAACCTGCTCAGGAGTAACTTTGGGGATTAGGGTGTAGGCATTAGGGTTTAGTGGGGTTTGAGGGATTGAATTAGACGGGTGAGCATCTTTCCCACTTCTTCCATCAGGGATGCCCGCGAGTACGATAGGAAATGCAGGTATTCCTTCCGATTCGCCCGTCCGTATCCCTCTGCTATGTTCGCCGGAATTGAGACAGCCGATCGCTGCATTTGGCTCTTCAATCCGTATTGTTCCTCTTTGGGGAAGCCCGCCCTGACTTATGGGGGGGCTCTCAGTTTGTAGATTTCCTCCACCAACGACATCGCCCGCTTCCACACTTTCAATTCCTTGTACGTTTGTAGTGTCATAAGATTCTCCTCCTATACTTTTATTATTCGATCCTACACCCTCATTACTAAACCCTATACCCTTTTTTTCATACAGCAGCTTTCCGACAGTTCCATTAACAATATACCTCACAATATATTCAGGCGTATAATACACGCCGCCTGCTTTGCGTACTTCCGGTTTCTCAATTACCTTTGCCCGCTTATCGGTAGCGGTTACAACTTTACCGAGGAAGCGTTCGTATATACTACCTAAAATAGAAATCGGTATTTTATCAAAATCGTAAGGCGAAGTTGGGTTGGCAAGCTCATCGCATATATCGGCAAAAAGTTTATTCTCCGGCGGAACAAAATCAGGCGAGTCAATAACCCTGTGCGGTTTAAATACGAGACCGTTATACTTTGGCTCAAGCCGTTTGCACAAACCAACAAAAGCCTTCCACACATCTGCTTTATCTTTTATTGTCGCGAGGGAGGGCTCTTCAATCGATTTATCTTCAAGGAAGCGAATAAACACGAGCCGGTCTATTGTCCGCTGTACTGCTTCGGTAAGTTCCTCGCCTTCTAAGTTTTGGTTTTTATTTTTAAATGCGCGGGCTAATTGTTCGCGGTAGCCGTCCAACGATTCAAGGAATGCTTCATCTACCGGTTTGTATTCGGCAATCATACCTTTGCGTGCTGCCTTAGCGCGCGGTTTGCCTAACGAGCCGGAATATTTTTCTATCGAGCCGTTTGCGACTTCATCGCGGCTTAATAGATAAAATAGTTTTTTGAATTTTTCTTCATCTTCGTAATCGGTATAGTGGAATTTTTCAAGTTTGCGGTCGAGAGCGGTTTTTATATCGGGTTTAAACCTGCAATCGAGTATATGAAGTTCCTCAAAATCGGTAAGCACGGCGATAGGTGTTTTTGAATTCCAACCATAGCGAATTGCTTGGTAATAATCGTTAGGGTTGGATAGGTTGCGCGATGGTTTCTTTGCTTCTACAAAGAATTTAACATCGCGAAAGTTAGGGGCTGTGAAAAAGGCATAGTCGGCGCGGCGCTGCGAGCCGGAAGTACTAACTTTGTTTTCAATCTTAACTTCCTGCTCGTACGGATTCTTTTGAAAATCGTGTGTAACATCCCAACCTAATGCGGCAAAAAATTTGTCAATAAAATCCTGCCTCACCTGCGACTCCTGATAACCGGGCGAAAGGTAGGTGGCTTGCTGCTCTCTGAAATGCTTAACTAATTGTTTGATTTTGTTATGGGATTCTGTCATTCAAAGTTGGATTCAAAATTTCTTTTAGACAATTCATTATTTCCCTTAAATATAGATGTCTTTTTTTTACCTAATTTTTGCTTGAATTATAACAAATTAAATTAATACTATCAAATTACCCAAGTCGGCTTTTTGTTTTTTACAAATCCTTCCTTATATTCTAACAAATTAAAATCGAGGAATAATATGCTCTCGCAAGTTCTCAGCAGTGCAACCTATGGGATTAATGCACACATAGTGCAGGTCGAAACTAATCTCGAAAAAGGTTTACAAAGTTTCGTCGTTGTTGGTTTACCCGATAACGCGGTGAAAGAGAGTCGCGAACGGGTAATAGCAGCAATTAAAAATTCAAACATCAACCTCCCTCATTTACGCATCACCGTTAATTTAGCCCCCGCCGATATTAAGAAGGAAGGATCAGCTTACGACTTACCCATAGCAATTGGAATACTAACTGCAACCGAGAATATCAAATCGGAAATCTTAAAGGATTTTATTATGTTAGGTGAACTTGCACTCGATGGAACACTGCGACCGGTTCATGGTATTTTGCCGATTGCCGTAGAAGCTAAAATAAATAATATGAGAGGGATGATACTTCCAAAAGAAAACGCCAAAGAAGCGGCTATGGTCGAAGGGATCGATGTTTATCCTATGGCGAGTTTGAGTGAAACTGTAGATTTCCTTAATGGTGAATACGAGTTGTTAAAACCATTCAAGATTAATATGGATGAAGTGTTTGCGCAAGAGAAGCAATACACGATCGATTTTGCCGATGTGAAAGGGCAGGAGAATGTGAAACGTGCACTCGAAGTTGCTGCTGCAGGTGCTCACAATATAATTATGATCGGTCCCCCCGGTTCAGGAAAAACAATGCTGGCAAAACGCTTACCGACAATATTACCACCAATGACATTTGAGGAGGCAATCGAGACAACTAAGATACATTCGGTAGCAGGAGTGTTGCCGCCGAACTCGGCGCTCGTTGCAACGCGCCCTTATCGCTCACCGCATCACACAATATCCGATAGTGCGCTCGTTGGTGGTGGAACAATTCCGCGTCCGGGCGAAATATCGCTTGCCCATCACGGAGTGCTGTTCCTCGATGAACTACCTGAATTTGCACGTAATGTATTGGAAGTCTTGCGGCAGCCATTGGAAGATGGAAGGATAACTGTTAGTCGTTCAAAGATGACGCTTGAGTTTCCCGCTAATTTTATGCTTGTTTGCTCTATGAATCCCTGTCCGTGCGGCTATTACACAGATCCGGCGAAAGAATGCACTTGCTCGCAAATGCAAATCCAAAAGTATATGGCAAAAATATCCGGTCCGCTGCTTGATAGAATTGATTTGCATATCGAAGTTCCCGCAGTTAAGTATAAGGACTTGTCCAGCAAAACTTCGGGCGAGTCATCAGTGAAAATTCGGGATCGGGTTATTGAGGCACGTAAAATTCAAATGAAACGTTTTGCAGGACGTAAAAGTATGTATGCAAATTCCGATATGCAGTCGAAAGATATAAGAGAATTTTGCCAAATCAATTCGGACGGCGAAGAGCTCCTAAAAATGGCAATTACAAAATTAGGATTATCCGCGCGTGCGTACGATAGAATATTGAAAGTCTCCCGTACGATTGCCGACCTTACAGGTTCAGAAAACATTCGACCGGAACACATGAGCGAAGCAATTCAATACCGAACACTCGATAGGAATTTGTGGATGTGAAGTAATGATGGAGTAGTGGAATATTGGATTATTGGATGTCGAATCATTTTATCATTGGCTCCATAAATAAATGAGTAAATGAGTAAATGTTTCCGTTATTTTCACAATCTCCAATCTCCAATCTCAAATCAAAAATCCCTGCCCGAACGACCGTTCGGTCGAGCGGGTGAAATCATTTTTGCTCGTCTCAATCCCTTTTTCTATATTAACTGAAGTTACGCAGAATTGACTTTTTGTCATGTTGAGCGAAGCGAAACATCTAAAAATAGCCTGAATTTGAGGTTTCAGATTCTTCTCCCGCTCTACGAGCGGGATCAGAATGACTCTTTTGCGTAACTTCAGATATTAAGAAAGAATAAAACGGATATAACAATGTTCACAAATATTTCGCATATCGGCATTGCTGTCAAAAATTTGACAGAATCAGTTGATAATTTTAAAAAGCTTTTTAATCAGGACGATGTTCATTTCGAAACTGTAGAAGACCAAAAAGTAAACCTTGCTTTTTTAGATGTACGAGGAGTACACATAGAGTTATTAGAGCCGTCTTCATTGGATTCTCCAATCTCAAAATTTCTTGAGAATCGCGGAGAAGGTATTCATCATCTCTCTTTTGAAGTTGATGATATTGAGAAAGAGCTTTCACGTTTGAAGAAGGAGGGAGTCAGGTTGATAGATGAAACACCGAAAGTCGGTGCAGGCGGAAAATTAATTGCTTTTATCCATCCCAAATCTACAAACGGAGTTTTGATCGAATTGAGTCAGAAAAAATATTTTATTACGTCACCCGACTTTGATGAACCTTTAAAAGATTTTGAAGAATAAAAGAATATGGGGAAGTAATATTTATGATGGATGAAGAACCCAAGTTAATTTTAAAAATCGCTCCACAGTTTATCTCGTTGCCCGAAAAACTTCCCAACCTGCCCAATAAACCGGGGATATATCAGTTTAAAAACGATGAAGGCAAAATATTATATGTTGGCAAAGCTAAAAACTTACGCAGCAGGGTTAGGCAGTATTTTCATAAATCGCGAAGTTTAGATATTAAAACCGAAACAATGATTTCGAAAACCGCCGATGTGGAAATTATTGTAACCGATTCCGAAGTGGAAGCGTTAATCCTTGAAGCAGTTCTTATAAAAAAGTTCAAACCAAAATACAATATATTCCTGAGAGACGATAAAAGTTTTCCCTATGTTGTTATAACGAACGAGCCATTCCCTCGTGTGTTCGTTACCCGCCGAATTATTCACAACGGTTCTAAATATTTCGGACCGTTTACCGACGCGAAAAATATGCGTGGGTCTTTAAAAATGATACGCGATGTTTTCAAGGTGCGTTCCTGCAATTATCATATTGATGATGAAACGATCCGCAAAAAGAAAATACGTGTATGCCTCGATTATCACATTAAAAAATGCGAGGGACCCTGCGAAGGTCTTGTAAATTGGCACCAATACAATGCAATGATTAACGAAGTTGCACAGGTGTTACGCGGCAAAACATCCGGACTAATATCTAATCTTGAAAAACAAATGCTTGCAGAATCTGAAGCTATGAATTTTGAAGCCGCTGCTGCAGTTCGTGATAAGATTCGTGGATTACGTAATTACAGCGATCGTCAAAAAATTATTGATACCGACTTACTCGATAGGGATATTATATCGGCGGCGATCGAAGGGGATGATGCTTGCGGAGTCTTGTTCAAAATCCGGGACGGGAAATTAATAGGCAGACAGCATTATTACATGAGCGGTGTTGCAGAAAAACCTGAAGCTGAAATAATATCGCAGTTTCTCCGAATTTATTATTTGGAAGCAGATTATTATCCCAAAGAAATATTTCTTCCTTGTGAAATTGATGAGACAGAAACAATAGAAATATGGCTTTCTGAAAAACGGCAATCAAAAGTTTCAATCATCGTTCCTAAAATTGGCGACAAAGCTAAACTTGTTGCAATGTGTCAGGCGAATGCAAAATATCTCCTCGATGATCTAAAAATTCAAAAGTTGAAACGAGGCGAGAAGGTTCCCAAAATATTAGAACTCCTTCAAAAAGATTTACACCTTAAGTACTTACCATACAGGATCGAATGTTTCGATATATCGAATATTCAAGGTGCAGATACTGCAGCATCGCTTGTGGTATTTGAAAACGGTAAACCAAAAAAGAGTGAATATAAACGATATAAAATTCAGACAGTTACAGGTCCCGACGATTATGCAAGTATGCGTGAAGTCGTGCAACGGCGGTATTCACGATTGATCGAGGAGGGACAAAAACTTCCCGATTTAATTATGGTAGATGGTGGCAAAGGACAGCTATCGAGCGCGGTGGAGGTTATTAAGAAATTCGAATCCGCCTATGGCGGACGAAATTCGAAATTCCAAAATATTCCTATTATAGGTTTGGCGAAGAAATTAGAGGAAATATATTTTCCGAATATATCTGAACCGCAATCGATACTTAAAACATCAGCGAGCTTGAAACTTCTTCAGCGAATCCGGGATGAGGCGCACCGATTTGCCGTAGAGTATCATAGAAAATTACGAACGAAAAGAACATTGCAGACTGAATTGGATTTGATAAAAGGGGTCGGCAAAAAGAAAACTAAAGAATTGCTCGAGACGTTTGGTTCCGTGCAAGGTGTAAAATTTGCTAATACAGAACAGTTATCTGAAATTGTGGGTGAGAAGGTTGCGGAGAAGATAAAGGAATATTTCATATAGGGGAAACACCAAAATTTTGCAAATTGTCAAATGTTGGATTATATTAAGAATAAATTGTTCGTGTGATTACTTCAAATCAAAAACTATTATTTGATATAGAAGCCTATTCAAACAGAAAATTCTACTATCCCGATGTTGTGCTTGATATTTTCGGGTGTTCCGTTGAATATGGTTTGCAGTGGGAATTGAGCAATATCATTTTTACATCGAAATTTTTACATAACGCATTAAAATCAATTAAACGGACAGATCAACCGGGAAATACAAATAAATTGCTATTAGAATATCAAGAAAAGATCGAAAAGTTGAAAAAAGATTTGGAATTTATCTGCGATCATTTATCCGAAGAGAAGAGAAGCTTTTTTAGAACAACTTTGTTACAAAACAGACAAGATAGTTTTGAAAATTTGCACAAATTTATTAAAGATTTAAGTTGGATTAAAAATTACGAGATTGATAATAATACAAAAATAGGAAATTTGTTAAAGCAGAATTAAGCATTTGTTGTATGCTATTGAAAATAATAAAATATATTATATTGCCGATAATTTTGAATTTTATTCTGATTGCCGGTTCTGTGCCGCAAGAGACGAAAGAAAGTGCCGAGTTCAAACTTGCTGTAAATTTATATAAAGACGGATTAACAGATTTGGCGCTCGACCAGTTTAAAAATTTTGTTAATTCATATCCCGCAAGTAACCAAAGTATTGAGGCGCGATTTTACATCGGCTTGACGTTATCCAAACTAAAACGTTATGAGGATGCCCGTGTTGCATTTCAAAATTTTGCTCTTACGTATACTGATCATAATAAAGCCGCCGAAGCTTGGTTTAAAGTAGGCGAATCATACGTCGCTTTAGAAAATTATCGCGAAGCAGCTTTAGCATTCGAGCGAGTTCGCGTGTTCCATCCACGAAGTCCGCTCGCCCCTGATGCGTTGTTATTGTCGGCTAAATATTTTCGCACAGTTTCCGATGTTGTAAATGCGCGAAAGAATCTACGCGTAATTCTGCAAGATTACAGTTCTTCCGATTTTGTACCGGCTGCGCGTTTAGCACTCGCTGAGTTGTTCTTTGGTGAAGGAAATATCGATTTGGCAACGCGTGAAGTTAAAAGTGTTGTGGATGGAACTTCGAAATATCGGGCTGACGGAATGCTGCTTTTAGGCAGAATATACCATTTAACCGGACAGTATGAAGAAGCTGAAAAACTTTTTAACAAAATATTGATGGATTACAAAGGAACTCCTGCCGCAGCATTAGCAAATATTGAACTTGGTTTGTCCTCTGCTAACGCTGGCGATTATAATAAAGCCATAGAGTATTTTAAAAAAGTGCTTTCTGATAAAAATGCAGATAGTGGTTTAAAAGAAAAAGCTTCATTACAAATTGGAATTGCATATTACAAATCGAACGACTTTAAAAATTCATCGGAACAGTTCGAAAAATTTATTAATAATTTTCCCAAGAGCGAAAAAATAAATCAAGCATTATTTTTAAGCGGCAAATCTTTTGAAAGAGTTAAAAACTACAAAGGGGCGATAAACTCTTTTAATCAGGTTATCAATTCTATTTCTGATGAGTACAAACCGCAAGCTTTTGCACAAGCTTCGATTGTTGCTGAGATGTTAGATAATATTACCCTTTCGGTTGAATATTGCAAAAGGTATTTGGAAAAATACCCTCATGGTGAAGGAACACAAGATGCCTTGATCCGAATTGGTGATTTGTTTAAAGATCGTTTTAAAGATCATGATCGGGCAAAAACCTATTATGAAGAGGCGCTGCAGGCAAAACCGCATAGCTATCAATTAAGTTGGATTAAATTAAAAATAGGTGAGAGTTGTTCGCAAGCCGGAAATTATGCTTCCGCCGTAAGAACTTTTGAAGAAATTATAAAATATTATCCGGCCGATCGTGAAGCTTTACAGGCAAAAGAAAACTTAGATAGAATATTGATTTATGAAAATAAGAATTACAAAAGCGGACTCGAAAAAATTGCTAAACTCCTCGGCGACTTGTTAATAGGGAAGAATCGGGGTGAGCTTGCTTTTAATTTAGCTCAGGTTTACTTCGATGATTTAAAAGATTATCAATCAGCGGTTGAACAATATTCATCCGCAATTGAAGCGAAAATTACAGGACCGAACTTACCAATCGCATATTATAATCGTGCGATTGCTGCCGAACGTGCGTTGAAATACTCAGCTAATCATACGGATGTTCCTATAAATTATTTTTCTGAATTTATAAAACTTTTTCCTAACGATAAAAACTCACACGAAGCAGCTTTTAAACTTTTGAATCTGAAATTGAAATCTGCTAAACCTGAAGAAGCTGAAAAATTGTTGAATGAATTTATTTCATCTCCTCCCAAAACATCTTTTGTACCCGAAGTTTATAAACTTCTGATTGAACAATATCTTCAAACAAATAAACTTACCAATGCTTTAACAATATGTAACCTAATTATTAAAAATCCTGCTACACCTGAATCAGAAGAATATGCTATGATGCAAGCCGCTAGAATTTATTTTCAATCAGGCAAAATGGATTCGGCGATTGCGTTTTTAAAAAATCATACTGGAAAATATCCAAACGGAAATTACACAGTTAGCGGGTTGAAACTTCTTGGCGATATCTTGCTGAAGACCGGAAAACCTGAAGAAGCTGTAAAGGTTTTTAAAAAAATAGAAGAAGAATATTACTACACAGAGATTGCCCAAGAAACAATTGAACAATATGTAAAATCACTTGTTGAATCTAATAAATATGATGAAGCAATTTATTTTATAAAAAACCGGTTTGAAAAAGAGGCACAAAATCCATTTGTAGAACCAATTAATTATAAATATTATTTAGCTAAAGCGTACGAACTTAAGGGTGATTCACCAAAAGCGATTTTATTCTATCGGGAATATTTGTTATCAGAACCGAACGCCGAAGCAAAAGTTGACGGTTACTTGGCTCTCGGTAACATAATGAAAAATCAAGGAGTTGCCGATGCCGCTGCGGCTTATTATAAACTTGCCGGTAAATTAGGTTCCGTTCTGGCAAACCGCGAAATCGCTGATTTGCTTTTTCAAACTGAACGTTATTTAGAAGCATCACAACAATATAGTGCTCTACTTGTTTCAGCTATAAACGAAGATGATAAAAAATATTATCTTACTAAAACGATTGTATCTAAATTACGCATCGACGATTTAAAAGGTGCACAACCACTGATATTAGAATTTTCCAAAAATTATAAGAAGAGCGTTGATAATTTAGCAGAGATAGAATATGAAAAAGCTTTGATATATTTCCGGAAGCAAGATTATTCAACTGCGAAAAAAATATTTACAGATATTGCCGACGATTACGACGGAACGCGTTATGCGCCGCTGTCGGAATATTATTTAGGCAGGATTATGGAATTAAATAAAAATAGTGCGGATGCGATAAAAAAATATGAATCGGTTCTGAAGAAGTACTCAAACTCCGATGTCATTCCACGAGTTTTCCTCGCTTTAGGTAATATAAATTTCAACGGTGAAAAATATGCTGAAGCAATAAAATATTATCAGCAAATTGTAGATAATCCTGACAAAGAGGGTGAAATTCTAAGATATGCTATGATCAATCTGATTGAAGCCTATGAGGCAACTAAACTTAACGATGCGGCTCTGAAAATGGCGCGCAATTTTATCGAACGTTATCCGAAGGATCCATCTATTACCGATCAGCGTATAAAAATTGGTATTTTATATTCACGTCTTGGATACTACGATCAAGCAGTAATGCATTTTCAAATCTTACTCGATGAAGTCGGCAGCGATTATGAAGCTGAAATTCGTTACAACCTCGGTGAAACATATTATTACAAAGGCGATTATCAACAAGGAATTTTAGAGTTTCTAAAAGTTCCCTACTTGGTTATGCAAAACAAAAAAGTAGACTGGACCGCTACGTCGTTTTATATGGCAGGACAATCATACGAGCGGATGGAAAAATACGATCAGGCTCTATCAATGTATCAGCAAATAATTGATCGTCCCGGCATTGATGCGACATTTAAAGCAGGCGCTCAAAAAGAAATAGACCGTGTAAAATCAATAATAAAAAGGGGTTCAAACTAACGTGTATGAGAAAGAAATAGACCGACTAAACAAGCTAACACTTATCCGCACGATAGGTAGTGCTGAAAGGATATCGTTAAAAGAAGTTTTAGCTGCCGAGATACCACTTCCGTTGAGAAATATGATACGAGTGGATGTTGAGCAAAAGCTTCAGGACGAATTGCGGAATAATTTCGTGAACAGCAGGTTCGATTTTTCACATCCGGAAGTCATTAGTTTACAGAACCGGATGAATTCGATACTTGTGCTCAACTATTCTTTTAACCGGCATGAATATTTAGAATTAGTTCACGATGCAATTCATCTACTACTTAATTATCTTATGAGGCCGCAATGGACGTTGCGAAGTTTCCTTTTCGATAATACCACGCAAGTATCATCCGATGTAATACTTAAGGCGCTGCGAAATTTTAGCGTCTATGAATATTTAAAAGACTTGATAGTTCGAATCATTAAGGAAAAAAATATCAAGCTGATGACTATAAATGAATTTCAATCGCTGATTTGGAAATGCGATCGTGAATACATCCGCCGCAAGGACGGTTATCAGTTAGCTCAAATAACTTTAGCTATTTATGATTTTATAAATTACGGTAATCGTGAAACTAAATCAACAGTTCCTACTAAAGGACTCATTAAATTATTTGACGATAAAGGGATGCGAAAGGTTGTCGATAGATTACAAATCGAACTACAGAGACATGTGAACGAAATATCGTTTGATGAATTGTGCATACTGCTTGAAGATTTGCGTAAAACTTACGATGGATTTGAATTCGAAAACACTCTGCAAAAAATTCCGGTTGAAATACCTGTAACGGCACCACTCGAAGATTCGCCGGTTGTTACCATTACTATTGATGAATCGGAAGTGGTCGAAAAAAACGATTCGATTTCGCCTCAGCTATCTACAAAATCTCAATTACTTCCACTGGAAAATTTTTTCGATGATGATGAACGAAAACGATTCGTCAAGAAAATTTTCAGGAAGAACGAAAAAGATTTTTCAGATGCAGTTACTGATATCAACAACATGACATCGTGGAAAGAAGCATCGAAATATGTTGATGAAATATATATATTGAATGAGGTCGATTTGTATTCACCCGAAGCCACACGATTTACAGAAATAACATACAACCGCTTCTTCACCAGAAAAGGAAAATAGAGATGCAGTTTATTGATTATGCAAAAATAGTTGTAAAATCAGGAAACGGCGGTAAAGGAATGGTTAGTTTCAGGAGAGAGAAATATGTACCAAAAGGGGGACCTGACGGCGGGAAAGGCGGCAAGGGGGGAAGTGTAATTTTACGGGCTGACCATCATTTGAATACTTTACTCGATTTTAGATATAATAAAAAATATGAAGCTCAAAATGGTGAGAACGGTAAAACATCAAACAAATCGGGTAAAGATGGTGATGATATTATTGTTCGAGTCCCGTGTGGTACTTTGATAAAAGATGTTGACACGGGAGAAGTTCTCTTCGATATAATTGACGATAAGGAGGAAATAATTATTGCACGAGGTGGAAAAGGCGGAAGGGGTAATGGTGAATTTGCTACACCAACAAACCAAGCTCCCCGTTTTGCTGAACCGGGGAGAGAAGGTGAAGAAAAACATCTCGAGCTTGAACTTAAATTAATTGCCGATGTTGGTTTGGTAGGTTTGCCAAATGCGGGTAAATCGACTTTGATTTCAGTAATATCGGCTGCTAAACCAAAAATTGCCGACTATCCTTTTACGACACTCGTCCCTAATCTCGGCATCGTGCGCTACCAGGAATCGAAAAGTTTTGTTGTTGCTGATATGCCGGGACTGATCGAAGGAGCGCATTCGGGAAAAGGACTTGGTATCCAATTTCTCCGTCACATTGAGCGAACGCGTGTACTTGTGTATCTCATAGAATGCACAGACGAAGATCCTAAAAAGGCATTGGAAATGCTTCAGAAAGAAATCAAGTTGTTCAATAAAGATATGTTAAAAAAACCTCAAATGGTTATTATCACTAAAACTGATTTAGCCGATGAGGCATTGATGAAAAAAATTAAAAAAATAAAGTTCTCTCCCAAGAAATTTGACTCAGTTCATTTTATTTCTGCCGTTGCAAATACAGGGATTCCCGATTTAGTAAAATCAATGTGGAAGCTTTTAAAGTGAACCGGTCGTTCATTACTTTAAAAAATACAATCCAACTTTCAAGTTTACTTCTCTTTTCACTTTTATTAGTTTCTATTTTTTCAATTTCAGTCGGAACTGTAGCAATCCCATTAAATCAAATATTAAATTTTTTGACTGGTGGAAAAATTGCAGAAGAATACAGCACTATCTTGTTCGAGCTACGGCTGCCAAGAATTTTGCTGGCGATTATTGTCGGTGGCGGGCTTTCGGTTGCTGGCGTTGTGTTTCAAGCGTTACTAAGAAATCCGTTGGCTGAACCGTTTATATTAGGTGTGTCGAGCGGAGGTACATTAGGCGCCGTGTTAGCTATTAGTTTTGGACTCGGTGTAAGCATCATAAGTATTCCCGCTTCTGCTTTCCTCGGTTCGTTGATGGTGATTTTGGTTGTATATTTCGTTTCTGAAAAACATGGGAGACTTGATCCCACAACATTGCTTCTAACCGGAATAATGGTGGGTGCTTTTTTTAATGCAATAATTTTGTTGGTAATGGTTATCAGGCATCAGGAAGTTCGTGGGGCTTTTTTGTGGTTGATGGGAAATCTATCATCAGCGGATATGAATTCTTTTCTTGTCGTTGCACCGGTTGTTCTAATTGCTATCATCGTAATTTATTTAAATTCAAGAAAATATAACCTGATAGCTACGGGCGACGAGGCTGCTCAATCTCTCGGTGTTGAAGTCGAAAATTTTAAACGAATTTCTTATGGCTTGGCATCACTTATTACCGGACTCGTTGTTTCGTTGAGTGGTATTATAGGATTTGTTGGTTTGATTATTCCGCATATTTCGCGAATGATATTCGGAGCTGACCACCGAATATTAATACCTGTTTCGTTTCTACTTGGTGCAATTCTACTTGTTGTTGTTGACACAATTGCACGCACGTTAATCTCGCCGGCTGAAATTCCTGTTGGTACAGTTACAGCATTCATCGGAGCTCCGATTTTTATTTGGCTTTTGAAGAGAAGCCAAACACGTTGAGAATAATCTCAAAACTCAAAACTCTGCGTCAAAGACGCATCATAAATCTAAAATCTAAAATCCTAAATCTCGTCTTGCAAATTCCTACATCCAGTAAGGATAAATCCAGGGAGGCTTACTAATTTCATCCAACCGTTGAACTTCTTCGAGAGTCATTTCCCACTCTGCGGTTCTGAGTAAATCGGAAAGTTGTTCCTTATTTCGAGCACCAATGATTACTGAACTAACTGCTGACTTGCACAATAAATAATTTATTGCCGCTTGTGAAATCGTAGCATTGTGTTTATTTGCAATTTTCTCCAACTCATCTACAATATCAAAGCCCTTCTCCTCATCAAATTGCAAAAACTGTTTTTCAGCATTGCTGCGACGAGCTGCATCGGGTCGTGGCTTTCCTCGCCGATACTTACCTGTTAAAAATCCACCGGCTAACGGACTCCACGGTAAAATACCGAGACCTTGGTCAAGACATAAAGGCACGAGTTCAAATTCTAATTCCCGTGCAACTAACGAGTAGTAAGATTGTAGCGTGATAAATTTTTCTAAATTATATTTTTCAGAAGTTGCGAGCGCTTTCATTAACTGCCAACCGGCGTAGTTCGAACATCCGATGTAGCGGACTTTTCCTTGACGCACTAAATCATCAAGTGCAGTGAGTGATTCATCTAATGGTGTAAGGTGATCGAAATTGTGTACCTGATAAAGATCGATGTAATCAGTTCCGAGTCGCTTTAAACTTGCATTGCACGCTTCGATAATATGATGGCGCGATAGTCCAATATCGTTCGGACCTTTTCCCATCCTTCCGAAAACTTTTGTAGCAAGAATAATTTCTTTCCGTTTTTTGCCAAGTGCCTTCCCTAATATTATTTCCGATTGCCCGTCTGAATAAATATCGGCAGTATCAAAAAAATTTATTCCTGAATCGATAGCGATATTCACTAATTCATCAGCTTCTTGCTGTTGCGTAGATCCCACGTTCTTCCAATAACCCGAACCTCCGAATGTCATAGTCCCGAAACATAATTCAGAAACTTTTAAACCCGAACTACCTAATAGTCGCATATTTTTATCCTTTCAAGTTATTAAGAGAATTCAATATTTGGTGTATGCCGAATCAGAACAAGTATTGCTGACTGCGGAACAATCAAATATTTTTTCGATTCGTATTCAATCTCTATTGCCTGCTCTTTGGTGAAGATTGCGTAGTCGCCTTCTTCAGCTTGAAGCGGTATATATTTAACCGGATCTTTTGGAGTTGTTGACCAAGGCTCTTGGTCAATAAATTGAGGATTTGGAACCGGATAGCCAGGACCTACTTTTACGATGTAACCGCTTTGCACCTTTTCTTTTTCTTTTACAGTCGGCGGTAAGTATAAACCGTGTTCGGTTTTATCTTTATCACTTTCAGGTGCGATAAGCACCTTATCGCCGATTATGATTATTTTGTTGTTTTTAAATTTCATTCTGTAAAAATATAACAAAAATTTCTCTTAAAAACTTTATAATCGCTTGAACCTCAACAAAATAATCCCTATCTTATTGCTGAAATGTTGGGTCCTGTCCTATTTAGAAAATGGGTAAGTATGGATTGCCGGACACTCAAATTTATATTATTTATTTCTGAAAACCCTTAATTCATGAAATTAAAATTTCAACTTCATAAAATTCTGTTAATGATTTTGTCGCAGACTTATTCGCTGACTGATGTGAGGGACTTTGTTGCGATTTGTTACGACTTGGCATTACCGATGATTCGAAAAAAAATCAACAACAGTAAGATGAATCCACTTACAGTTGGGATGAACGCCTCCGACTTAGTGTACGATTGTTTAGGCGATCTTTTTAACCGTGACACCTCCGGAAATTTTAAACAACTGCAGCGTTACTTCCATAATAAATTTGAAAATCTGAATATTGTCACCGAAGAACAAATAATCATAGCTCTCCGTCAATTATTATTTAAAAAAATCGAACAAAATATAATTCGTATTTACAGTGAAATCGATCCGATCTACGGAAAGATTTTAAGAAATGTTAAACTTGGCATTGAGAATTCAACCTCGCTAAAAATGGTTGAGCGGTTCGGCGAAAATTACATCACTCTTAAAAATGTTCATCTTAATGAAAATCTTCAAGCGATTAATTGTGAATGGCTGAAACAAGAACTTGCCCGTGCAGTTTCGATACACGATAAAATACCAACAATGCTAAAGAAGTTATACGAAATAATTAACAGTCAAATTGAATACAATAAAATTGTTTCACTTGACAATGTTGTCCGTTTGTTCAAAGAAATATATCACGTGGGCTGGAAATTGGAAAGGGCCGAAGAAGAAATATATGAATGTACAACTGATATCGATGATATTATTAAGATAGCAGAAGATGTCTGCCAAAAAATTAAATCCGAACTATACTCGACTTACGTCGAGAGTGGTAAAAAATGTGAGAACGTATTTAATTGTTACATTTACGCCTTGCGCGATGTACTCATAGCTGAATACGGAAACGGAGAGACAATCCAGGGAACGTATTACGACTTCCTGAATAGTAAATTAACTGAAATTACAAAGGATTCTTACATATCGGAACACAGGACCGTGTTTGAATACATCGCGAAACTTGGGAAAGGTAAAATGCTTGATGAATTACATAAAATGTAAGATGTTTCTGGAAATAACCTCAAATGCATGTATATATTAATGAATACAATGTACCATATAGATGAAAAAATATTAGAACTTTACGTTTTAGAGGCAGCGGAAGTTATTGATAAAAAAGAGGATATCGAGAAACACATCAAAAACTGCCAAGGATGCCGCAAATTATTTGAGGAGATGGAATCGTACTACGCTGAAGTTGATAAGTCAACAGAAGAACGGTTACAAAAAAATATTCAGTTAATTACGTTGCGTAATTTAATCTTTCCAAAATCAAAACTTGGGAATAGGACGTTAGACCAAATTCCAAAAACATATCCGGTACGGGTTGTTTCTTTCATAATCCGCCATCCGATTGCATCATTTATGAGTTTAGCGGCAGCGTTTGTATTCGGTTTACTTTTAATGACCCCGAAAACCGATATCAAAGATGAAAAACCAGAATATTCGAGGGCAAAGGATGAATTCCTTGTTGTGTACAATAAGAATGGTGAAGAATTGTGGAGAAAACATATAGGAATAGGGTATGATTTGGAAAAATTGCGCGTTCAAGAACCTGGCTTCGATCCGGATAACTACCTGCAAACCGTTGATGTTGATGGAGACGGGAAGAAAGAGGTAGTAGCAATATTTGGCATGCTGAGTGAATGGCAACCAAAAAATGCAATTTATTGCTATACACCCGATGGTGATGAGCGATGGACATACAAATTTAACCGTCAAATGACATTTGGGAACAATGTATTCGATGATACATATCAGTTTGGAAAATTTTTAGTTGGAGATTTTGAGAAAAATGGATCTTTTGAAATTATTGCATATATTCATCATGGTGGCTGGTATCCGACAGCAATAATTAAAATTGATGCTGCAGAAGGAAAACTACTTAACGAATATTGGCATAGCGGAAATATTCATGGGCTGATTAACAGAGATTTAAACAACGATGGTATAGAAGAAATTATTGCAACAGGTGAAAACAACGGATTTAATTTGGCTTCCTTATTTGTCTTAGACCCCCTAAATTTTCAGGGACACTCACCTGCACCGGAAGAATATACACCAAAGGATATCTCAATAGGCAACGAAAAGTATTATTTACTAATTAATCGAACTGATTTTAAAAAATATGCATCGCATCCAAGAAACAGAGTGCGGGGTATGAGATTCACTTCGGATGGCGATTTGATTGTAAGCGTAACTGAAGAAATTGATAAAACGGAATACAGTTGCATATATCTTTTCGACCAAACTTTAAAATGCATTAGTATAGATGGTGAGGATAAATTTGTAACTCTACACAACAAATACGTGGCAGATGGAAGACTGAGCAAGAAATTAGACGAACAGTATTTTGAAGATTTGAGGAAAGGTATTCGATATTGGGATGGAGAAAAGTTTGTGAATTATACTACTATGAATAAAAAATACTTAACATCCCAAAACAATAAACTATTACCGTAGCGGTGTTTATTTGTACTACTCACCTTCAAGGCAGATTCTGAATGGTAGGTGAGTCGCACTTGTTTCCAAAAATATTTTTTTAAGCAAAATAGCCGAATTTACATTGAAAAAGCAATGTTTGTTCGGCTTTTGCATTTTTATTTGAAAAATTTTCTGCAAGATTAGGTAAGTGTGCGTATATACAAGTGTATCTATTTTAATTGTTAAAATATTAATAAAACTATCAACCCTATAATTCACAAGGAGTTAACATTATGAAACCACTCGCAATTATTTTTTCACTTTTTGCATTGATATGCATTTCATCTGCAAACACAATCATCGTTGATATTAACGGCGGCGGGCAATACACAAGCATCAATACCGCTATTATTAATGCTTCTAGCAATGATACAATTAAAGTATGGCCCGGGACATACAACGAGCCAGTGACACTAAATAAAAATGTCGTACTTATGGGTTCTGGGTATGAAAATACTCGTATTATTGGCAATTATAATCCCGTCGTTACGATAAGTGCAGGTACAATACAATGGTTTGCTATTACTTCAACGGGTGGAGATGGGATAAAATTAAATGCCGGTATTGTTAAGAATTGCGTCATTGTTGGTTGTGGAAGATACGGTATTCTCTATTCCACAGGAACTACTGCCGCATACGTGAACAACTGTGTTATCTACGCTAATGGGTCATATGGCATCTATCATGATGGATTATCTTCAACCACAGGTAGTCTTTACGCTGTAAACTGTATCTCGAGGTTAAATGCTCAGATAGGTTTCGTCAAGCCAAGTTATTCCTACGGCTACTTCTACGTTTCATACTGTAACGGCACCACATCGGTCACCACCGGTAACCAAGGCAACGTGAACTGCGATCCTCCGTTCAATTCTCCTCCGCTGGATTTCCATATTGGAGAAAACACTTCTTGTTCATGGAATACTGGTAATCCTTCGTTGAATGACCCTGATGGATCACGAAGCGATATGGGATATTTCGGTGGACCCGACTGCCCTATCTATCCCGTTGTTACTGAAATCATTATTACCCCCGGCGGTAATACAATCAATCTCCAGGCAAAAGGTCGAGCGAACTATTAAGGAGACCAGAAAATGAAAACAATATTAATAATATTAATGCTCTTCTGCATCGGTGCTACTTCTGCTATTGCTCAATACAATAGGAACCAGCAAATAGTTGCAGGGGAGTATTTTATCAACACCGACCCGGGTCAAGGTAATGGTACATCGATCACAGGAACCTATAATCTTTGGGAAGTGACTATCAATGTCAGTGGTCTTATTGTTCCAGTCGGTTCACGGTTGTATGTCCGTTTCAAGAGCAGTAACAATACATGGAGTGCACCCCGCTGCATAGTACCTAAAGAGAATTTTACCAATTCTGGTGCATCGCTTGTTTATGGGGAATATTTTATCAATACGGATCCTGGTAGCGGAAATGGAACACCTGTCGCCATTGAGCCAGGCGGAACGATGAATCTTTACAACTTGCCGTTGCAACGTGGAGATAAGGTTTATTTTCGTGTGAAGGACTCGTACAACCGGTGGAGCCCAGCAAGACCTGCAACATTTCAATTTAAAGATATAACCAAAGCGGATTACTATATCAAGCGGGTTGGAGGAATAATAGAACCGACAGTTTCGATGCTAATGAGTGCGGTGAACGATTCAAGCACAATCTTTGTCGCTTATAAAGACAGTACACCAGCGCGAAGCAATGATACTATTTTTGTTCGCTTCCAGACTCTTGATCGATTTTACAGTAAATGGAGCTCCATCGTTGTCTTTTCTAACCCATGGATTGGCGTTAAAGATATTACTAGCGAATTACCCATGAACTACTATCTTGCTCAAAACTACCCCAATCCCTTCAATCCATCAACAACAATAAAGTACGCTTTGCCACAGGCATCGCATGTAAGCTTGAGTGTTTTTAATACGATCGGTCAAAGAGTGGCGTTGCTTGTGGATGGAAAGCAAGAGGCTGGGTATCACGAGGTGAACTTCAGCGCAGCTAGTTTACCAAGCGGAGTTTACTTCTATCGTTTGCAAGCTGGGGGATATGTTGAAACAAAGAAATTAATTTTACTAAAATAGTATCAAATGACCAGCGGACAGAATTGGTGTTAATTATTGGGGATATTATTTAACTAAATCACACGATGGACCTGTCTCAGATGAGGCTTGCAACATCACTAACTCGTGCGGAATTGGTTGATAAAGGTAAAATTATAAAGGGTCTTCGCGTACTCGAGTGGGTCATTTTATATCTCCTTGAGCATGCAAGTA
>JASEGV010000039.1 GCA_030017895.1 Bacteroidota bacterium
ACGATAAAATCTATAACACTAAACTTATATTTGAATTTTTGGAACTGCCCATAAGTTAAAAGAATTTATCCTGTCCGTATAAAAGTAATAGAATAATCGAGAGTAAGTATACAACTTGTTGACAACTTTAATTTATATTAGTATATTAAAGTTGTAAACAATCCGATATTTAAATGAAAAAAAATAAAAATATCGACATAAAAAATCTAATACTCGCTATCATCAGTAAAAAAGGCAGTGTTGATGCCGTGGAGATAATAAATAAAACAGGGTTCTCCCGCGCATACGTCAACCGATTTTTTCAAGAATTACGACGCGAAGGGAAAATTATACTTCTTGGTAAATCAAACAAAGCTCATTACGTCTTTGCGACAAAAAACATAATTGAGAAAAAGAAAAAACAGATAGTTAGCGTTCATCGCATTCTTAAAAATAAATCCTTAACCGAAGATAAAATATTACAAGAGATCAAAGAATCGTCGGGAATATTTTCAAGAGTCTCCGACAATGTTACTCATATTCTTGAGTATGCGTTTTTAGAGATTCTAAATAATGCAATAGAGCATTCACAATCAGAAAATATTAGTGTATGGGTGGATAAAAATAGCGATCTATACTTTTGTGTGGTGGATAGAGGACTCGGCATTTTCAACCATATCCGTAAAAAGCAAAAGCTTCAAAATGAATATGAAGCGATTCAAGATTTGTTAAAAGGGAAGTTAACAACTTCACCGGAAGCGCATAGTGGGGAAGGAATATTTTTTACATCAAAAGTGGCGGATAAATTAGTTATCAGAAGTTCAAACAAAAAACTTATATTCGATAATAGAATTAAAGATATATTTGTCGAGGAGAGTAAAAATATAACAGGGACTGAAGTTGAATTCTGGATATCGCGTGCATCAGATAAAAAATTACTTGATATATTTCGCCAATATTCCGGCGAAGAATTTGATTTCAGTAAAACTAATGTCAAAATTGATCTTTATAAATCAGGCGAAACATATTTATCACGCTCGCAAGCGCGGAGAGTAATTAGCGGATTGGAAAAATTTAAAGAGATTGTGTTTGACTTTAAGAATGTGACAACAATTGGACAAGGGTTTGCCGATGAAATATTTCGGGTGTGGCAAAATCGTATGTCGGATAGTAAACTAATTATTCAAAATGCAAATGAGAATATCATTTTCATGATCAAACATGTCAAAAATCAACAAAGTTAACAGTAAACAACTTGTTGACAACTATTATTTTGTTAGTATTCCTAAAGTTGTAAACTAAGTTTTCTGGCAATTGTTCCTTACCCTCGCATTATTTTCAAATCAAAAAGGTCATTTACTCCAAACGGTTTGACAGAGAATAGCGGGTCGCCATATTGCGCACCAATCATCTGTCCATAAAACTTCGCACGCGTATCGATGAATTCCAAGAATGATTTTTTACTTAATAAAGTTTCAGGGTCTTTTGATTGCGGATTAAAAAATTGCGATTTATATGCACGCACAGCTTTCTGTCTTACATCATAAACATCACTGATATCAACAATGAAGGAGGGGATGAATTCATACTTCATCATATAATTAAAATAATGGAACGGACGCCACGGCTTTTGATTTACGCCGTCGAGCGTAGTTTTAAGGTTCACGAGTCCGGAGTAAAACCAGGCGTGTTGCGATAAATGATGTGCGTGCGAATGATCGGGATGGCGGTCGTGCCAATGCGGCGATAGTAATATTTTGGGCTTATATTTTCTGATAATTCGGATGAGTTTGATTTGATTTTCTTTATTTAACTCAATGTTCCCATCTGGTAAATACAGATTTTCCCTTGCTGAAAGTCCGAGAATTTTTGAAGCAGTCTCGGCTTCCTTTGCCCGTATATCACGTGAACCTCGTGTGCCTAATTCGCCTTCTGTCAAATCTAATATCCCTACTTTATGTCCGAGTCTTACAAGCTTGGCTACTGTTCCTGCACAACCTAATTCAACATCATCCGGGTGCGCGCCGATTGCTAATACATCGAGTTCCATTCTATCTCCATTTTTTTGTTTAATATAGTAATTGATTATTTGGGATTCAAGCATGGCAGTAAAAAGGCGGTAGTAATGAAGTAGGTAAGGAGAGAAATTGAGAATCGGAGAAATGGTGAATCGGTGAAGGAGATGAATCCACCTGCGTGCAAAAAACAGCACTTCCGCTTGCACTTCGTTTCAGCTGTCAAGTCGGTGGACAGGTAACGAATGAAGAACAAAAGAATTTCGATCAATTAATAAATCCAAAATTGAATTATTTGTTTCTAAAAGCCATTCTCTCTATATTTCGTTATGCAAAATGAAAAAATTTTAACAGTATTCGAACTTACTCGCCGCATTAAAAGCGTTTTAGAAACTGATTTTAGTGCTGTAGTTGTAACCGGTGAAATTTCAAACTTTAAACGCCACCCTTCAGGACACATCTACTTTACGATTAAAGATGAGAAGGCTTCGATATCTGCTACAATATGGCGCAGCAGATCAGCATATCTTACTTTTACACCGCAGGACGGAATGAAAGTAATTGCCCGCGGTTCGATTACTGTCTATGAAGTTCGTGGCTCTTATCAACTTGATGTTGTAAGTTTGAAACCGCTTGGAATCGGTGAGCTTCAAATCGCATTTGAAAAACTAAAACAAAAACTTGCTGCCGAAGGATTGTTCGATCCGCAGCATAAAAAAAATCTACCCGAATATCCTGAACGAATCGGCATAGTAACTTCACCAACAGGTGCAGCTATTCAGGACATTCTAAACATTATTTCGCGACGCTTTCCATCTGTTGAAATTATTCTTTATCCCGTGAAAGTTCAAGGAGCCGGCGCGGCTGAAGAAATTGCTGAGGCAATTTCCGACTTAAATAAATTCGGAAAAGTGGATGTGTTAATAATTGGAAGAGGAGGGGGATCAATTGAAGACCTGTGGGCTTTTAATGAAGAAGTTGTGGCTCGCGCCATATACGCTTCTAAAATTCCCGTCGTAAGCGCAATTGGGCACGAAATCGATTTTACAATTGCCGACTTCGTTTCCGATTTGAGGGCTCCGACTCCATCGGCAGCGGCTGAACTCGTCGTTCACAACCGTTACGAACTGATTGATAATATTAGAAATTTTCTTTATACTATGCAACAAAGTTTGCTAAGTAAGGTTGACAACAATCGATCGCATGTAGCTGGTTTAGTCTCAAGTTACGCCTTCAATAATCCGATTGATAAAGTCCGGCAGTTTTCTCAAAGAATAGATGAGTTAGAAAGATTGTTAGATATTAGTTTTATTCATAAATTTAAATCGACTAAACAATACATTGCAGAACTTGCGAACCGGATACAATCGCTGAATCCGGAAAATGTCATAAAGCGTGGTTATGCAATAATTTATAAAAATTCTAACATTGTAGATTCAATTGAAAATCTTGCCTCAGCCGACGATATCAATATAAAATTTAAAAACGGCTATGCCGATGCAACAGTAAATAACACATATACATTAAATAATGAAAACTAAAAAAACAACCGACACAATAGCAGAAGAACAAAATTTTGAACAAAGTATGAAGCGTCTTGAAAAAATTGTTAACACACTCGAAAACGGAAGTGTTACACTTGAGGATTCCCTCAAAATGTATGAAGAGGGTGTTGACCTTTCAAAAAAATGTTTAGCAAAATTAGAAAATGCAGAAATCAAAATTAAAAAATTAAGTAAAGATTTGAACGGTAAGTTATCATTGCTGGAAGAAGACATAGAAGAATAATAAGAAGTAAAAAAAATGACGACAGGTTCATATTCAATTTTAAATAAAATTAATTCATCAACTGATTTAAAAAAATTAAACTTAAACGATTTAAAAATTCTTTCCGACGAAATCCGGGAATTTTTGATTGATAGTATTTCGAAAACGGGGGGGCATTTAAGTTCGAGTTTAGGTTCGGTTGAACTTACATTGGCGCTCCATTATGTTTTCGATACACCGGGCGATAAGCTCGTTTGGGATGTCGGACATCAAGCTTATGTGCATAAAATAATTACAGGCAGGCGGGATGTTTTTCACACACTACGACAGTTTGGCGGTATCAGCGGATTTTTAAAACGCTCCGAAAGTGAATACGATGCGTTCGGTGCCGGACATGCAAGTACATCAATTTCAGCCGCACTTGGAATGGCTATTGCCCGCGATCTTGCGAACGAGAAATTTCGAGTGCTTGCAATCGTTGGCGACGGTTCGATGACAGGAGGCATGGCTTTCGAAGCAATGAACAATGCCGGTTTGTCGAAAAAAAATATGACTGTTATTTTAAACGATAACAATATGTCGATCTCTCCGAATGTCTCGGCAATAACCAATTATTTTACAGAACTGATAACAAATCCTGAATACAACCGCCTGAAAGCCAACGTTTGGGATTTAACAGGAAAGTTAGGAACGCATGGTGATCGAATTCGTAGGCTCGCTGTAAAATTGGAGGAAGGTATAAAAGTAATTATCACACCCGGAATGTTGTTCGAGGCATTCGGATTCAGATATTTTGGTCCGATGAACGGTCACAATATCCCTAAATTAGTCCGCCTATTCAATCACATCAAAGATTTGCCTGGTCCAATATTGGTGCATGTTGTTACTCAAAAAGGAAAGGGCTACCAGCCGGCAGAAGATAACTCAACTAAGATGCACGGAGTTTCGGCATTCGATATAGACACAGGCAAATCTATCAAAGTTGCAGCGGCTCCACCAAGTTACACCGAAATTGCCGGGCGAACAATCGTTGATCTTGCTAAACAAAATCAGAAGATTGTTGGCATCACCGCCGCTATGCCGGATGGAACAGGATTAGATCAACTGCAGCGTGAAATTCCAGAACGGTTCTTTGATGTTGGTATCGCCGAACAACACGCTGTAACTTTTGCTGCTGGTTTGGCAACACAAGGTTATGTTCCCTTCGTTGCAGTTTATTCTTCATTCTTGCAGCGAGCAATCGATCAAGTTATACACGATGTCGCTCTCCAACATTTACACGTGGTTTTCGCAATCGATCGCGGAGGCATTGTCGGCTCCGATGGTCCTACTCATCACGGCGTATTCGATTTGGCTTACTTACGTATGATTCCCGAAATGGTAATTATGTCACCAAAAGATGAAAACGAATTGAGAAATATGTTTTACACTGCGGCTAATTACGATAAACATATCGCTATCCGTTATCCGCGTGGTAACGGTTTAGGAGTTACGATAAGTGAAAAATACGAAGAGTTGAAAATTGGTAAAGGTGAAGTTGTGCGGGAAGGAAGCGATGTTGCAATTCTTGCAATCGGAAATATGGTTCATCATTCTGTTCTTGCTGCTGAAATTCTCACTCAAGCTACTATCCAAACTGAAGTTGTTAATATGCGATTTGTTAAACCGTTAGATTCAGAACTTATAGATCAAATTGTTGAAAAGTTTAAATACATAGTTACCGTAGAGGATGGAGTTCTTGCCGGTGGATTTGGTTCAGCAGTCCTTGAATATATGAATAGAAAAAATGTTAAAAACGTATCTGTTCTTAACTTGGGAATTGAGGATACTTTTATTACACACGGCACACCCGATGAACTGTATAAATTAATAAAAATCGATCCTGTTGGTATTGCTGAAAGCGTAAAATATTTCTTACAACAAAAATAAGTGATATAAAATGGAAAAACTTAAAATTGGTGTAATAGGGTTAGGATGGGTTGCACAGGTTTTTCATCTTCCTTCATTAAAAAAAAACAACGATGTTGAAGTAACAGCTTTATGCGATAAAGATAAAGCGAAATTAAAATCGGTTGGCGAAAAATTTGGCGTGCGGCAGCTTTACACAAGTTTCGAAGAAATGCTTGCTTCCGAAAAATTAAATGCTGTTACCATTTGCACCCCAACCGACACACACAGGAGCATTGCTGTTGCAGCCCTTAACTCCGCTTTGGATGTTTTTGTTGAACGCCCCATCGCACGTCAGTATAATGAGGCGGTTGAAATTGCCGAAACAGTTAACCGGACAAAACAAAAATTGATGGTAGGAATGAACAACCGATTCCGTCCCGATTTAATGATGTTAAAAAGCATTATCGAAAATGGAGAGCTTGGCGAAATATTTTATCTGAAAGCTGCTTGGGTTAAAAAACTCGGAAGTAACAATCCTTGGCTTACACAAAAAGAAAAATCGGGCGGCGGTGTATTTTTAGATTTAGGTTTAGGCGCTCTCGATACTTTGTTATGGGCGGTGAATTTTAATCCGGTGAAACGGGTAAGTGCAGTTACTTATAACCATACTACAAAAAGTGTTGAAGACTCTTGCATCGCTTTTTTAGAAACTAAAAACGGAACAACTTTGAATCTCGAAACAAGTTGGTCATTTCATGTTTCAGGCGATTCGTTCTCGTGCGAAATCTTTGGAACTAAAGGAAGCGCTCAACTCAATCCGTTACGCATCAATAAAATGATAGGTGGCGATGTGGTAAGTGTAACACCTGTTAAATCGGAAACACCACAGAATATTTTGAAGAAAAGCTACGAGATCGAACTGAAGCATTTCATTGGTGCGGCGAAAGGATTGCATCCGGTTATATCAACTGCCGATGAAGCAGTGCAGCGGATGAAGGTTGTTGATGCTGTTTACAAATCGGCGAAGCTTAAAAAAGAAATCGTTCTTAAATAATGAAGAATGCTGAAGATGAAAAATATTTACAGGAGTGTTTCAAGTTAGCTCAAAAAGGTGCCGGCTATGTAAGCCCGAATCCTTTAGTCGGATGTGTAATTGTTAAAGATGGAAAAATTATTGGAAGGGGATACCATAAACAATTTAGCAAAGCTCACGCTGAAGTAAATGCTTTCAAGCAAGCTAAAAATAGTGTTAAAGGTGCAACTTTGTATGTGAATCTTGAACCTTGTAGTTACTTCGGTAAAACTCCTCCTTGCAGTGATTTGATAATTTCCAAAGGTATCAAAAGAGTTGTTGTAGGAACACGCGACCCGAACCCATTAGTGAATGGAGATGGTATCAGAAAACTTAGAAAGTCCGGAATCCAAGTTGTTGAAGGACTACTCGAATCCGAAGCTAAACAACTGAATGAATTTTTTCACAAATACATCACTCAAAAATTACCGTTCGTAACATTAAAAATGGCACAAACACTTGACGGCAAAATTGCTGATTATAAAGGAAATTCGAGATGGATATCGAATTTTGAGACACGGAAAAAAGTTCACGAACTGCGTGCAAAGTATGATGCTATTTTAGTCGGTGCTAACACTGTGCGAAAAGATGATCCTGAATTGACTGTCCGATTGGTGAAGGGTAGAAATCCCATACGAGTGGTTTTAGATGGAAATCTTTCAGTTTCCAAAAAATCTAAAATATTTTTAAGTGCTCAAGAAATTTCTACATTATTATTCACATCCCAAAAGGGTTATCTGAAAAATCAGAATAAAGCATCATTCTTAAAAAATTTGGGTGTAAAGGTATTTGTGATAAAATCGAAATCTACAATCATATCAATAAAAACGGTTCTGAATATTCTGGCTAAAAACAGTATAGCTTCGATTTTGGTAGAAGGTGGCAGCGAAGTTTTTGCTCAATTTATTAAATTTCGCTTGGCTGATAAAATCATTTATACTATTGCTCCCAAAATTTTAGGGAAAGGAACTCCGGCTATTTCTGATAAAATCAGATTTCCAATTACAAATCCGTTCGAATTACAAGATGTTACATTCCAACAATGCGGTACGGATATGATGATCGATGGTTATATAAAAAAGAGAGAGAAATAAATGTTCACAGGAATCATTACAGAAATCGGGAAGATAGAATCTATCAATCGTGTAGGTAACGGATTGCAACTAAAAATTAAAGGACAGCATAGCGTTGCCGAACTGAATGTAAACGACAGCGTGGCGATCAATGGTGTATGCCAGACTGTAGTTGCAAAATCAAAAAACTGGTTTGAAGTCGTGGCAGTCGAAGAGACTTTAAAAAAAACTACTTTCTCTAATTTTAAAATCGGTGAAGCGGTCAATCTTGAATTGCCAATGAAGTTGAACGAACGACTCGGCGGGCATATTGTGCAGGGACATGTCGATTGTGTGGGGAAAATAAAATCTAAAACAAAACGAACCGCAAGCTGGATGTTTATGGTCGAAATTCCCAAAAATTTTGTAAAAAATGTTATACCCGTGGGTTCTATAGCCATCGACGGAGTTAGTTTAACAGTCGCCGAACTTGAAAATAATTTTGTAACGGTTTCAGTGATTCCTCACACAATGGAAAACACAATTTTTAAAAATCGAAAAGTAAATGACGGAGTGAATTTAGAATTCGATGTTCTCGGGAAATATGTTCTGAATTATTTTGACCATACTACATCCCCCAAAAAACAGAGCAAAATGTCAGTTAAGAAATTAAAAGGTATGGGTTTTTGATTATTAGCTCCCTTTTTCTTATTTTGTCTCAAAATTTTTAGTATTTATACAACGAATAAGGCAATTAAATGGAATTCAATGTTAAAGATTTGTTAACAATTTTACCGGTGCTGGGTGTTACAGTAACGGCATTCATCGTTATTATTATTGAAGCGACATTTCGGAAGAGTTCAAATATCAGCTATATTGTTTCAATCATCGGTTTGATTATTTCAATAGGTATGGCTGTGGAATCGTTCACTTGGCGAGGGACAAGTTTCTTCAATATGTTCAATGTTGGTGGATACGGAAATTTTTTCAGCATCCTGTTTATGTTTACTGCTTTATTCACAATCATTTTATCCAAAGATTATCTTATCAGGATGACGATTCACCAAGGGGAATATTACTCACTGATTTTATTCTCGACTGTGGGTATGATGTTTATGGCATCGGCAGCCGATTTAATAATCGTGTTTTTAGGACTTGAGTTGATGTCGATAAGTCTTTACGTCCTCGTCGGTTTTATGCGCAAACGTGTTAAATCAAACGAGGCAGCGCTTAAATATTTTTTTCTAGGTGCCTTTGCAACAGGGTTTTTACTCTACGGAATGGCTTTACTTTATGGAATTACCGGTTCTACAAATATTCAAACTATAATACAAAGTTTTCATATTTATTCTAATCTTCCATTACTCTGGATCGGAACAGGGCTTCTGTTAATCGGTTTAGCTTTTAAGGTAGCCGCTGTACCTTTTCATATGTGGGTTCCGGATGTTTACGAAGGCGCGCCAACTCCGATATCGGGATTTATGTCGACCGGAGCTAAGGCTGCTGCTTTCGCCGCATTCGTAATGATATTTGCGCACCAATTTCCCGGAGGCGATAGATTGAAAGATGCCTTATCGTTTCTTGCTGCAGCTTCAATGATTATTGGAAATATAATCGCCTTATCTCAAACCAACATCAAACGGATGCTTGCTTATTCGAGTATCGCACACGCAGGTTATCTGTTAGTTGGTTTGGCTGCCGCTAATGAAATGGGGAGAAGCGGTATTTTATTTTATCTCACAGCATATTCGTTTATGAATTTGGGTGCATTCGGTATTTTAGCTTTTCTTGAAAAAGATGATGATAAAAATTTGACGTTCGAGGATTATGCCGGATTATCTTCTCAATCTCCTTACTTAGCAGCGCTGATGGCGATTTTTATGTTCTCGCTAACGGGAATTCCACCATTCGCCGGCTTCTTCGGGAAATATTATATCTTTATGGCAGCCGTGAATGCAGGTCTCACTTGGCTTGCCATTTTAGGTGTCCTTATGTCGGTTGTTTCTGCTTACTATTACTTACGGATCGTCGTGGTGATGTATTTCAGAACAAGTGAGATACCATTTCACAGGCAAAATACTTCATTAAATAATTCTGTTTTATTTTTATTCGCAGCGGCGTTACTCGTGATTGGAATTTTACCCTCTTTGTTGATGAATATTATCGACAATTTATTTTAACATGATACCTATTGTTAATTCACGGGAGATGCGGGAATTTGACCGCAGAGCGATTGAGGACATCGGTATTCCCGGTTTAATTTTAATGGAAAACGCAGGACGTGGTATTGTTGATGCTATCAAACTAAAGTATGGATGCGTTTGTGAGAAAAAATTCTTAATCGTTTGCGGAAAAGGTAATAATGGCGGCGATGGTTTTGTAGTGGCACGGCACCTTTATAATCTGGGAGCAAATGTAGTTGGGATACTCTTAGGCAGTCCTAAAAATTTAAAAGGTGATGCTGAAATCAATTATAAAATCATTTCACATATCATATCCCAAAATAAGTCAAATAAGAATCTTCTTTTGCAGGAATACAAAGGATTGAAGCAACTTCAAGCTTTCCAAAATGTTGATTTTATTGTAGATGCAATATTCGGAACAGGATTCAACGGTAAACTTGAAAAATATTATGAAGAAGTAATTAATTGGATGAATTCCATCAGCCCACCTAAAATTTCGATTGATGTTCCTTCGGGTGTAAATTCTGATACTGGTGTTGTCGAAAGTGTTGCTGTAAAATCCGATTTAACAGTTACAATGGGATTGAAGAAAAACGGGTTACTCATTGGAAATTCAGTTAATTACATAAACGATTTAAAGGTTGCCGACATTTCGTTACCCAAGTATTTTTATGAGAGCTTTCCCTTTCAAACTTACGAAGTTGAAACTTCCGATATCGCCCAATCACTGCCTAAACGCTTGAAGACAGTTCATAAATATAATGTTGGAAAAATTTTAGTAATTGCCGGTTCGCCCGGCTACACAGGAGCCGCAGCGTTAGCTTCAAATTCAGCTTTAAAAACCGGAGCAGGCGCTGTTGCTCTTGCCACTACCCCAAGTGCATATCCAATTTTAGCAAAGAAATTGACCGAAGTAATGGTGCATCCTTTGAGTTACATTGAGTCGGAAAAGATTACGACTGAAAGCTACAAAAAATTAAACGAACTTATTGATTGGGCTGATGTTTTGATAATCGGTTGTGGTATTTCGTTGAAAGCCGAAGCAATTGAATTAGTCAATAAAATTTTACGCGAAGTTGATAAACCTCTTGTCCTCGATGCCGATGCACTCACAATTATTTCTGAAAATCTTTCCATTCTCAAAAAGCGGAAATCAAAAAACGTAATTCTTACACCTCACAGCGGCGAATTCGCGCGACTTACAAAACTTTCTCCCCCCGAAATTGAGTTGAATAAATTAATTATAGCACGCTCATTCAGTAAAGAATATAAATTAACATTAATTTTGAAAGGCGCCCCTACAATAACAATTTCTTCTAATGGAAGAGTATTCATCAATTCAACAGGTAATCCCGGTATGGCTACAGCAGGTTCAGGCGATGTGCTTGCAGGTATCATCGGTGGATTGTGGACTCAAGGAATGGATGAAGTGGAAGCTGCCTATAGTGGCGTGTTCATACACGGATTATCGGGCGATTTTGCAAAGCAGAAGTTAGGCGAGAGAAGTGTTTTAGCTCTTGATATTCAGAAGAACATTCATGGCGCATTAAAAATATTCGAATCGGAGAAACAATAATTTGCCGAATATAAATAGATTTTTCCGTTATCATTTACCCCCGTTTATTTGGGCATTTCTTATAATGATAGCTTCATCAATACCAGCAGATAAATTACCTACTGTACAAATTTTTGGCTGGGATAAAATTGCACACGTGTGTGTATTTTTTATTTTTGGAATTTTTATATTAAGGTCGCTATACAACCGGAACAAGACCATCAATTCAAAAAAACAAATTGCGATACTGACTTTAATATTCGTAGTATCATTCGGAATCTTTGATGAATTATTTCAATCTATTATTCCCGGCAGGACATCCGATATTTATGATTTGGTTGCAGATGCTGTAGGCGGCATTTTAGCAGTATCGTTTTTCAATTTCATCAATCGTTATGCAAGAAAAATAAGCGGTACCAAAGTTTCAGACTTATGATATCCGAGATTTTTTTACTCATTATTACATTGATGCTTTCAGCTCTGTATTCCGCATCTGAGATAAGTTTTATCGTTGCAAGCCGACTTAAAGCTGAAATAAGGTCAAAACAGAATACTTTTTTATCGAAACGAACTCTCGATCTTATAAGCAATCCACAAAAATTTTTAACAATTTCGCTTGTCGGAACAAATATATCGAATGTAGCATTTTCAACTTTGCTGACGATATTGCTTGTTTCTCTTTTTGATATCGGCTCGACATTCGTTTTGATAATCACAGTTATCGTCATATTAATTTTCGGGGAAATTATACCGAAAATATTCTTCAGAGAAAATGCCGATGCATCCATTCCGTTTTTCACACTCTTTTTATCTATAAGTAATTTTATCTTCTATCCCTTAATTCTAATTCTTATTGTTTTTACCCGTTCCATTATCCAACTATTCAAAGTTACCGAAACTGCTGAAAAATATTTTTTCACAAAGGAAGATGTTTACAGCCTCATTAAAGAAAGCGAAGGAGTAGGGAAGCCGGACGCAAAATCGACTTCCTACTTAATGAAAGTATTCGAGTTAAAAGATATTCTAATTCGCGAGATAATGATACCAAGAACCGAAATTAGCTGTGTAGCGAAAAATATTTCAATGAATCAATTAAGAGATAAATTTAACGAGTCAACACACTCAAAATTATTTGTGTACGAAGAGACCATCGATAATATTATCGGAGTAGTAAGTGTTCAGGATATGTTCTCCGAGCCAGATAGTGTTTTAGCAATTATGCACGAGGTTCTCTACGTTCCTGAAACTAAATCAAGCTCGGATTTGCTGCAACAATTTTATACAACGGGTGTTTCCGTAGCGGTTGCTATTGATGAGTTTGGTGGAACTTCTGGTATAGTTTCAGTTTACGATATTTTAGAAGAAGTACTTGGAAAAATAGATGAAACCCAGTTGAGGGGCAGACAGTTTCACAAACAAATTGATGCGAAAACATTTCAGTTCAGCGGTAGATTAGAGATAGAGTTTATTAACGAAACTTATAAGTTAGATATACCGGAGGGAGAAAACATAACTCTAAGCGGATATATTAGTGAGAAAATTGGACACATACCCAAAGCAAATGAAACTTTCAAGATCGATAATTTTAAAGTAACAATACAACGGGCAACCAAAACGCGAATTGATTCAGTTTTGTTTGAAATTGAATGAGGTTTGATTATTCATTAAAAAATGAGTAAATTAAGCAGAGATTTTGAGATTTAATTTAATAAATACTGATGATAATGCACGTTCAGGAGTGTTAGAAACCAATCATGGGTTTCTTGAAACTCCTGTTTTTATGCCTGTAGGTACACAAGGTTCTGTTAAAGCAATCGAGCAACGTGAGCTTGAAGAAATCGGAGCTCAGATAATTCTTGGCAACACTTATCACCTTTACTTGCGGCCCGGAGTTGAAATTATTAACAAGCTCGGCGGTTTGCACAAATTTATTTCTTGGAAAAAACCAATACTGACTGACAGTGGTGGTTACCAGGTTTTTAGTTTATCGGATCTAAATAAAATTTCAGACGAGGGCGTTCAATTCCGCTCGCACTTGGATGGGTCGCTCCATTTTTTTACACCCGAAAGTGTTATGGACATACAACGAATGTTAGGCTCCGATATAATGATGGTGTTGGATGAATGCACTCCGTATCCGGTCTCATTCGATTATGCCAAACAATCGCAAGAGTTAACAACACGGTGGGCTAAACGTTGTAAAGAAAAATTTTCATCGAGCAACCATCTTTACGATCATACTCAAGCTTTATTTGGAATCGTTCAAGGAAGTGTTTTTACAGAACTGCGAAAAAAGTCAGCACTAGAATTAATTGATTTAGAGTTTGATGGTTATGCGATTGGCGGTTTGTCAGTCGGTGAACCGGCTGAGATGATGTACGAGATGACTTCGGTTTGTACTGATATACTTCCGAAAGATAAACCCCGTTATCTTATGGGTGTTGGAACACCTGAAAACATACTCGAATCCATAGAGCGTGGTGTGGATATGTTCGATTGTGTAATGCCAACACGGAACGGTCGGAATGCAATGTTGTTCACTCGAAAAGGAAGCATCTCCATTAAGAATGCCGTTTATAAAATGGATGAAAATCCGGTAGATGAAAAATGCGATTGCTATACATGTAGAAATTTTTCGAGAGCTTATTTACGGCATCTTTTTCAGGTGAAAGAAATTTTAGCTCTACAACTTGCAACAATTCATAATTTATATTTTTACCAATGGCTTGTTAAAGAAGCGAGAAAAGCTATAATCGAAAATCGTTTTAAACAATGGAAAACAGAAACATTAGAGTTTGTAAAGAAAAAATAATAAATACTAACTAAATAATAGGAGACTAAATTGAACATTTTAAATTTAATTGCAATGACGCCCCAAGGACAAGACGGTGGCGGAGGGATACTTTCGACGATCTTAATGTTTGCATTCATAATTGCAATATTTTACTTTATGATAATCCGCCCCCAACAAAAACGTCAGAAGGAACGACAGAAATTGTTGGATTCAGTTCAAAAAGGAGATAAGATCGTTACCGTTGGCGGTGTTCACGGCACGGTTGTGGGTGTTGACGAAAAAACTGTTCTGGTTCAAATTGCTGAAAATGTTAAAGTAAAGATCGAACGATCAGCAATTTCGAGCAAAGCCGGTCAAGGCGAAACTGAGATGCCAAAAATTGGATAATAATAATTTCATATTCAATAATATCGAGGAAGCGATAGCCGATTTCCGAGACGGTAAGATAGTTATTGTTGTCGATGACGAAGACCGCGAAGATGAAGGAGATTTTACGATTGCTGCCGAAAAATCTACGGCCGAAACTATCAATTTCATGGCTAAGTACGGAAGGGGAATTATTTGTGCTCCGATCACTTCTGGGCGTGCAAAAGAACTCGACCTTGAGCCGATGGTTGATAGTAACACCTCGCTGCACGAAACTCCATTCACTGTTTCGATAGATTTCGTTCACGGTACTACAACCGGGGTTTCTACACAGGATAGGGCGGCAACAATAAAAGCCCTTGTTGACCCTAAAACCAAGCCAAGCGATCTTGCACGACCTGGGCATATTTTTCCGCTACGAAGTATGGAAGGGGGTGTCTTAAGACGCGCAGGGCATACCGAAGCTGTAATCGATTTGTGCGAATTAGCCAATCTCGAACCCGTCGGTGTGTTAGTCGAAATTTTAAATGACGACGGCACGATGGCTCGCGTCCCCGATTTATTCAAAATTGCTGAGCAGTTCCATCTGAAAATCATAACAATAAAAGATTTAATTCAATATCGCCTCTCTAGCGAAAAATTAGTTCAGCGTACAGGTTCGGCTCACCTTCCAACGAGATACGGGGATTTTCAAATTATCCTTTACCGAAGCGAAACCGATAAGAAAGATCACATTGCTTTAGTTAAAGGGGAATTACCACATGAGAAACCTGTGCTTGTTCGTGTCCACTCCGAATGTTTAACCGGCGATGTCTTCGGGTCGCTCCGTTGCGATTGTAATGATCAATTAACCGCTGCAATGAAAATCGTTGATCAAAACGGTTCAGGTGTAATTCTTTACATGCGGCAGGAAGGACGAGGGATTGGTTTAGGAAATAAAATTCAAGCTTACAAACTTCAAGATGAGGGGTTAGATACTGTCGAAGCGAACGAAAAATTAGGCTTCCGAGCTGACTTACGCGACTATGGAATAGGTGCTCAAATTTTACTTGATCTAGGAATACGTAAAATGCGTTTGCTAACTAATAATCCCAAAAAAATTGTAGGATTAGAAGGATACGGATTAGAGATTGTTGAGAGAGTTCCTCTGGAGATAGAACCACATCCGCTGAACGAAAAGTATCTAAAGGCAAAACGCGATAAGCTTGGACATCTAATTATGAGTAATAAAAAATAAAATTTTTTATTAACTCTTGATTTTATGATTTTTTTATTTTAGATTTAACAAAACAAATATATAGCTGTCGGTATTTTATTAACGACGGCTATATATTTTTATTTTTATAACGATGAAAACAATGATTTTCAAATAGCGAGGTGTGTATGAATACTAAAAATAATGCAATTGTATATTTAACGCGTGAGCGGATTATTGAGCTCGAAAATGAACTGCGGCAACTAAAAACTGAGGGGCGTCCTGAAATTGCTCGCAAAATTGCAGAAGCGCGTAGCCATGGTGATCTTAGCGAGAATGCTGAGTACAAAGCCGCAAAGGAAACTCAGGAACATCTCGAAATTAAAATTGGGAAACTTGAGGATACACTTTTACGTGTTCAAAGAATCGAAAGCAAAGAACTACCTAACGATAAAATATATATCCTTTCAGTGGTAACACTTCGTAATAAAAAGAATGGCGAAAAAGTAGTTTATACATTGGTCTCACCTGAAGAAGCTAATTTTGAAGATAACAAAATTTCGATAACTTCACCCATCGGTCAAGGACTGCTTGGTAAGAAACCTGGGGATGAAGTAAAAATAAAAGTACCTGCTGGTTTTTTAGAGTATGAAATTCTTGAAATAAACAGATAGTTAAATGCCTTCAAACTTAGAATTAAAAGCTAAAATTGCTTCAATCTCATCTCTTAGTCAAATAGCCGAAGAAATAGGTGCCACGTATATTACAACAATGCTTCAGGAGGATACTTATTTTTATTCTACAAAAGGGAGGTTAAAACTTCGTGTAATTAATGAAGATAAAGCAGAATTGATATTCTATGATAGGGATGAAACAACAAATTATCGCTTCAGTGAATACCAAATTTATCGTGTCGCCGATAAAGAATTAATGCGAAAAATTTTAGAACATGCCTACGGAATTCGGTCAATCGTGAAAAAGCAGAGGCAACTATTCACCTACAAAAATTGCCGCATACATATCGATCAAGTAGATGGATTGGGCGATTTTCTCGAACTTGAAGTAATTTTAAGCAAATCAGATAATGATGGTGAAGAATTAATGAAGTTTTTATCGGATAAATTTTCGAGCCAATTTTTGTGTATTATTCAAGATTCCTATTCCGACATATTAGAGAAGGAACAAAATAAAGGGGGTAAATTCGAATAATCTTTAACTAAATGTATGTAAGCTCTTGACTTTAATATAATATAGGCATATATTTGCAATAAGTTAAGAAGTTTTGTATATTAGCCGTGTAAATTTGCGGGAATAGCTCAGCTGGTAGAGCGTCACCTTGCCAAGGTGAATGTCGCGGGTCCGAATCCCGTTTCCCGCTCAAGGTAACTGAAGAAGATACCTTGGTCGTGAGAACGACCTTAAAACTTCCTCGTAAAAATTACCCCGCCGCCCCCAATCCCACCAGGTGGCGGGGCTTTTATTTGTGAGGAAGTTTGACGGCGCTGTACCCAAGTGGTAAGGGAGAGGTCTGCAAAACCTTTATGCGGCGGTTCGAATCCGCCCGGCGCCTCACGATTTGGCCGGGGTGGCGAAATTGGTAGACGCACAGGACTTAAAATCCTGCGGACCGCAAGGTCCGTGTCGGTTCGATTCCGATCCCCGGCACTTCGAAATATTGTTAATGGGCCCTTAGCTCAGTTGGTTAGAGCGCTACCTTGACATGGTAGAGGTCACAGGTTCGAATCCCGTAGGGCCCACTTGTACCAATCGGAATTTATTCCGTTTTTTTTTAATTATTTATGAATAACATCAAAATAACTTTTCCTGATAATAGTTCGCGTGAATTTGAAACCGGAGTTACTGGATATCAAATTGCGGATTCTATCAGTAGCCGACTTGCAAAAGAAGCTCTTTCTGTTGAGGTTAACGGTGAGGTATGGGATTTATCCCGACCTATTTTTAATGATGTTCAACTAAGAATATTAAAATGGGACGATGATGCCGGCAAACAAACTTATTGGCACAGCTCGGCACATTTAATGGCTGAAGCAATTCAGGAAATTTTTCCAGGTACAAAATTCGGAATCGGTCCATCAATCGAAAACGGATTCTACTACGATCTTGATTTAGGTGATCATAAATTAACTAACGATGACCTGAATAAGATTGAAGCAAAAATGATCGAATACATTAAACAGGATTTTCAATTCCGTAGAGAAGAAATTCAGTGGCTAGAAGCTTACAATTTTTTTAAACAAAAAGGGGATGAATATAAATTAGAGCTTCTTGAAGAGTTCAAAGGTAAACAAATTATTTTGTATCATGTTGGTCAATTTATCGACCTGTGTTACGGTCCACATTTACTTTCGACTGGTAAAATAAAGTATATAAAACTACTTAATGTTGCTGGCGCATACTGGCGCGGAAGCGAAAAAAATAAAATGCTTCAGCGTATTTATGGAATTACTTTCCCTACAAAAAAAGAACTTGACGATTATTTGTTCCGGCTTGAAGAAGCCAAACGCCGAGATCATAGAAAGTTAGGTACCGAGTTAGAAATATTTTTACTTACTCCAAAAGTTGGCGGTGGTTTACCTCTCTGGTTACCTAAAGGGGCGGTCATTCGCGAGACGTTAGAAGATTTTTTAAAGGCAGAACAAAAAAAACGCGGCTATCTTCCCGTTGTTACTCCGCACATCGGCAACATTAATTTATATAAAACGAGCGGTCACTACCCTTATTACAAAGACAGTCAGTTTACACCAATTAAAGTTGATGACGAAGAGTACTTACTGAAACCGATGAATTGCCCCCATCATTTTCAAATTTATGCTGCAAAACCACGCAGCTACCGCGATTTACCAATTCGTTTAGCTGAATTTGGAACGGTTTATAGATACGAGCAATCTGGCGAGTTAAACGGACTGACCCGCGTTCGCAGTTTTACAGTGGACGACTCGCACATGTTTGTTCGGCAAGACCAGCTAAAAGCAGAAATTTGTGGTGTCATCGATTTGATACAACTTGTGTTTAATACACTTGGCTTTAAAGATTTCACAACTCGACTTTCTTTCAGAGATGCTCTCAACAAAGAAAAGTACGGTGGTGCAGACGAACTTTGGGATAGAGCTGAAAAAGAAATTCTTGAAGCTGCTGAAGAAATGAAGTTAAAATACACAATCGCTAAAGGCGAAGCCGCTTTCTACGGTCCCAAAATAGATTTTATAGTTAAAGATGCACTCGGCAGGAGTTGGCAATTAGGTACTGTTCAAGTCGATTACGTAATGCCCGAACGTTTTAACTTGGAGTATGTTGGAAACGACGGACAAAAACATCGGCCTGTTGTAATTCACCGAGCGCCATTCGGAAGTTTAGAACGATTTATTGGAGTTTTGATTGAACATTTTGCCGGAGAGTTTCCTGTTTGGTTATCTCCATTACAAGTTGCAGTTATTCCGATCACAGATGCACAAAACGATTATGCTCTATCTATTACTCAAAAGCTAAAGGATGCGGGTGTACGAGTTGAACTCGATAGTAGAAATGAAAAAGTGAATTATAAAATCCGCGACTGGGAAACAAAAAAAACTCCTTATATGCTCGTTGTCGGAGACAAAGAAAAGCAATCTGATACGGTATCAGTTCGCCGACATACAAAAGGAGATTTAGGAATCAAACCGGTATCAGAATTCCTAAATCAAATTTCAAATGAAATTAAGGAAAAACAATTAACAAATTAGGAGACTAAAAATTAAAGATCAACAAACGCCTCGCATAAACGAAGAAATTCGAGTAGCACGAATTCGTTTAATAGATGAAACCGGGCAGCAGCTCGGAATATTAACGCCGCAAGAAGGAATGCGATATGCAAACCAACGGGGTTTAGATTTAATCGAAATTGTTCCTACTGCTAACCCACCTGTTTGCAAGTTGATGGATTTAGGTAAATACAAATACGAACTTACCAAAAAGGAAAAGTTGCAACGTAAAAATCAGCAGGTAGTGCTTTTGAAAGAGGTGCGTTTTCATCCAAATACAGATGTTCATGATTTCGAATTCAAAGCAAGGCATGCTCGCTCTTTCATTGAAGACGGAAATAAAGTGAAGGCTACAGTTATTTTTAAAGGTCGTGAAATTGTTTATAAAGAACACGGCGAAGCGTTATTGAAACGGTTAGCGGAAAGAGTAGCCGACATTGCAAAAATCGAACAACCCGCAAAAATGGAAGGGAAATGGATGTCGATTATTCTAACAGCAGATAAAGTTGGTAAGAAAAAATCACCGAAAATACAAACTGAAGAAAAACAAATTTAAAGAGGTCAATAATGCCAAAAATGAAATCAGATTCAGGAGCTAAAAAAAGATTTAAACTCACAGCTTCAGGAAAAGTTAAAAGACGGAAAGCATTTAAGAGCCATATTTTAACTTCGAAATCGCAAAAGCGTAAACGTAAATTACGCCACGCAACACTTGTTTCGAAATCAGAAACAAAGCGAATTAAAATGCTTTTGCCAAAGTAATTAATTAACAGAACCAATAACAACTAAAGGAACAAAGAGCAACTATGCCTAGATCACAAAATAAAGTTGCCTCCCACCGCCGTCGTAAGCGTATATTAGAGCGAGCGAAAGGCTACTGGGGAACTCGCAGTAAAGTTCTCACGGTTGCAAAGCACCACATTGATAAAGCTGGACAGCATGCATACCGTGATAGACGTTTAAAAAAGCGAGAATTCCGCCAACTCTGGATTGCACGTATCAACGCGGCAGCCCGGATGAACGGAACAACATACTCCCGATTAATCGATGGAATGAAAAAGAAAAGCATCGATATCAATCGGAAGGTATTGGCAAATTTAGCAGCCAATAACCAAGAAGCTTTTGCAGAGATAGTAAAATTTGCAACTGCATAAATTAATCTTCCCATCCTCTCTTTAACTTTTTATGAGGGTGGGAAGATTTTATTTTTTTAACGGCAAACGACTATGCAAGAAACTATTGATGAAATAAGAAATCAGTTAGATTTCGAAATTATAAAAGTTAATTCACTTCCCGAATTAGATCAATTTCGCATAAAATACTTAGCCCGAAAAGGTATAATTGCTGAGTTGTTCGAAGCATTGAAAAATGTTACGCCCGATCAAAAACCTTCACTCGGAAAAGAGTTGAACGAGTTGCGAACGCATGCACAAAATCTCCACGATGAGAAAACGAAAAATCTTGAGAGCAATCAAAGTTCGCAAACAGAACTAATTGATATAACTCTTCCCGGACGTCGTAAATGGATAGGTTCTCTGCATCCGATTACACAAACTTTAAACGAAATTAAATCAATATTCTTGCGATTGGGATTCGAGATTGCTTCCGGTCCAGAAATCGAGGACGATTATTATAATTTTGAAGCTTTAAACTTCCCTCCCGATCATCCTGCACGCGATATGCAGGACACATTTTTTATATCTAAAAAAACTTTATTACGAACACATACATCGCCTGTTCAGATTCGGGTGATGGAAAAACAACAACCGCCTGTGCGTGTCATTATGCCCGGAAGAGTTTATAGGAACGAAGCTATTAGCGCCCGTAGTTATTGCCTCTTCCATCAGGTTGAAGGTTTGTATGTTGATACAAATGTTACTTTCAGCGAATTGAAAGGCACTCTTGTCGCATTCGCACAACAATTTTACGGGAGCGATTTAAAATTTCGTTTCCGTCCAAGTTTTTTTCCGTTTACTGAACCAAGTGCCGAGATGGATATAAGCTGCTTCCTGTGCAAAGGCAAAGGATGCCGTGTTTGCAAGTATGCCGGCTGGCTCGAAATTTTAGGTTGCGGTATGGTCAATCCAAATGTTTATAAATTTGTTAATTATGATCCGATGAAAGTCAGCGGTTATGCTTTTGGTATGGGTATCGAACGTATCACTATGTTGCGTTATGGTATTGATGATATACGAATCCTATTCGATAATGACGTTCGTTTCTTAAAACAATTTTAGTATCAGTATGAAAATTTCTCACAAATGGCTTAGACAATATGTAGAGTTCAATATTACACCTGAGGAACTGGCTGATAAACTTACAAAAGCCGGTCTCGAAGTTGAAAGTATTGATTATTTAGGCAGCAAGTTTAATAATTTTTTTACAGGTCTTGTTTTAACTGTAACGAAACATCCGAACGCGAATAAACTTACAGTCTGCGAAGTTAATATTGGCAGTTCGAATATTGCCATTGTATGTGGCGCACCAAACATTGCAGTTGGGCAGAAGGTTGTTGTAGGATTAGCTGGCGCTGTTGTTCCTCGAAATCAACACGATCCCGAAGGCAAACCATTTGAGTTGGCAAAAGTAAGAATAAGAGGTATCGAATCGAATGGAATGATATGCTCCGAGTACGAACTTGGTATTGGTGAGGATAAAGATGGAATAATGGTTTTAAACGACAATGCAACCATCGGAATACCCCTTTCAGAGTTTTTAGGATTGAATGATGTAGTTTTCGAAATTGGTATTACTCCAAACCGTCCTGATTGCCTGAGTCACATAGGAATTGCCCGCGAAGTAGCAGCCGCTCTTAAAACGAATTACAAGATTCCTGAAGCAACGATTATCGAATCAAGTAGCTCTATCGAGAATTCAGCTAAAGTGGTCGTAGAAGATTCAGATAAATGTCCAAGATATTCTGCCCGCGTTATTAAAAATATTAAAGTACAACCTTCGCCTAAATGGTTACAAGATTATTTATCAGCAATTGGTATTCGACCGATTAATAATGTAGTTGATGCAACTAATTATGTTTTAATGGAAACCGGACATCCGCTTCATGCCTTTGATTATGATAAATTAGATGAAAAAACTATCATCGTCAGAGAAGCAATCGATGGAGAACATTTTGTAACATTAGACGGAAAAGGAAGGTCGTTAACAAGTGGGATGCTTTTAATATGCGACGCAAGCAAACCTATTGCTATCGCCGGTGTAATGGGTGGTGTTAATTCTGAAATCAGTGATACTACACAAAACATTTTGTTGGAAAGTGCGTATTTCGATCCAAGGTGCATACGGAAAACCTCGAAACAATTAAGTTTGATCAGTGATGCATCGCAGCGATTCGAAAGAGGCACCGATCCGAATGCTACAATCTATTCAATCAATCGTGCAGCACGATTGATAGCCGAGATTGCGGGTGGTGAAATTCTAAAAGGAATCATAGATGTTTATCCAAAAGCATTCTCTCCGATTATAATAAATTTAAGTTTGCAACGGACTAATAATATTTTAGGTACGATTTTAACGAACACTCAAATTATTGATTTTTTAGAATCGATAGATTGCGAATATCAAGCAGCAGAAAAAACGAATAACTCAGAAGATATTTTTGTATTTCAAGTTCCTTCATTTCGACCTGACCTTGAAAAGGAAATTGACCTGATAGAAGAGTTAGCTCGGTTGTATGGTTATGATAATATCGAAACTAAAATGCAAGCAGTGATAAAATTTACTTCGAATCCTGTTCAATCCGACATTGTGGATGAAATGAGATTGTGGTTGGTAGGGAGAGGATTCAACGAAATTATAACTAATAGCTTGCAGAACAAAGAGCTTGCTTATTTAAGTTCAAGTGAAGTTGTAGAAGTGATGAACCCGATAAGTAAAGATATGTCTGCAATGCGGACGAGTTTAATTCCAAATATACTTGAAGTAGTATGCAACAACATATATCATCAAACCAAAAATTTGAACTTGTTTGAAGTTGGGAAAACCTACTTGAAAATTATTCAAGAAAGTGAAAATCAGAAAAGCGATGAGAATTACAAAGAAGAAGAGAAAATAATTTTAGCAAAATCGGGGATAGCAAATTTTCCAAATTGGGCTGAAAATGAACGATTTTCAGATATTTTCGATCTTAAAGGTGAAGTTGAAGATCTACTTCTGATGTTTGGACTTGACAAATATAAATTTATTCCGTATTCTACTACTAAAGCTTTAGTTGAAATGACTGTAAGCATTGAAATTAACCAGATTGAAGTCGGTTATATTGCAAAAGTTCAGAAGCAAATGCTTAAGCAGTTTGATATTGAACAAGATGTATATATTGCAGATTTGAATATTAATATCTTGAAGTCTTTATCGAAAATCGAAAAGAAATACAAACCGTTGCCCGACTATCCGATGGTGTTACGTGATTTAGCTTTCATTTCGGATAAAGTTGTACCGGTTGCCGAAATGCAAGCAACCATTTATAAGGCTGGCGGTGAACTCTTAAAGAAAGTAGAAATTTTCGATTTATATTCAGGCGATCAGATTCATTCTGATAAAAAGAGTTCTGCATTTACTCTTCAATTTTTATCGGAAGATAGAACTTTAACTGATGTAGAAATTGAAAAAATTATTAATAAAATTGTTGAAGCAATGAAAGTGGCACATAATGCTGCTTTAAGAAAATGACTTTAACTTTTTAGGAGAAAAATAATTGGATTATCAACAAGCTGGAACAGACGCTAAAATTATCATCGAACAAAAAGAGATCGAAGCGGAACTAAAAAGTCTCTGGGAAAAAATCAGAAAGGCTTCTGAGGTAATTTTCATGCTTCGCGATGAAAACCAACAATTAAAAACACAAAACTCCGATCTTCAGCAAAAATATGATGAACTCAATTCCCAATTTATGGCAAAGGAACAGGAAATGATTCGTATTCGTACTGAATATTCGAGGTTAGCGAGTTCGACTGGTGAAGATACATTTTCTTCTACTGAGAAGGAAGCATTGAAAAATCGTATCACCGATTTGATTGCAAAAATTAATTCACATTTGTAAAAAAAATAAATTGACTGCGAGAACGGAATATCCTGAAAGGATAAAAGAAACATTTGAAATCAAGGAAATCATATGGCAACTGACAGCAAAAGCATAAGAGTAAAGATATTCGGGACTGAATATCCGCTGCGTGGCGAAAGCGACGAGTTAACAAAAAAAGTTGCAAACTATGTAGATGAGATGATAAACACTATACACAGCAAAATCCCTGAGCAACCACCACTTACTGTTGCAGTTTTATCGGCGTTAAATATTACTGAAGACCTGTTCAAAGAACGCGAAAAAAACAACAAGGTTGTCTCTTTTGCTCAAAGTGAATTAGACCGTATGAACGATTATTTGGATAAAATTCTGGAATAATATCCCCTTTTTCGTTCTTTAAAATATTAGGTTATCAGATTAATAGCCACACCGTCAACCGTAGTCAATACACTATTAAAGAACTTGACAAGTTAATTTAATAGGGAACCTGACTTAAGATCGTAATATTACAGGCCTCAATCCTGCGAAGGATCGGCAGCATCTCGAATTAATTTTCGATGCCGCAGTGGAAGTAAGAAACAATCTGGCAGGTACCCACTGTGCATTATTGAAGTTCTTCAATAATATTGTACTATCGTTGTGAGTGTGGCTTTTTTATTTAAATTATCAGTAACTATAGAGGTTAAAATGAGTGAAACATATATATTTATAGCCATCGTTGTAGCTGCTTCGGCTTTTGGTTTTTTGTTTGGATGGTATATCAACAACCGAATTATTAAAAATAAAATTGTATTTGCCGAAGACATGGCAAAACAGCTTCTTGGAAATGCTGAAAAAGAAACCAATGCTCTGAAAAAAGAGAAATTACTCGAAGTAAAAGATGAGTGGTATAAGAAGAAGCAGGAATTCGATCATGAGCATAATGCAAAAAAGAATAAACTGACTGCTTTCGAAAAACAACTGACCCAGCGTGAAGAAAATTTCGACCGCAAAGTTGATCTGATAAACAAAAAAGAACAAGAGCACAATAATTTAAAGAAAGAACTTGAAGCTAAAGCAAAACTAATCCAAACGAAAACACAAGAATTAGACAGATTGACCCAAGCACAGAATATCAAGCTCGAAAAGATATCGGGTATGACTTCAGAAGAAGCCAAGAAGATGCTGCTCGAAAATTTAATACAGGAAACCAAAAACGAATCAGCCGGGCAACTTAAATTAATTCGCGATCAAGCAAAATTAGATGCTAAAAAAGAATCTCAAAAATTAACTATACAGGCAATTCAAAGATTCGCTGCTGATTATACAGTTGAATCAACTGTAAGTGTACTCAATATTCAAAGCGATGAAATGAAAGGCAGAATCATCGGTAGGGAAGGCAGAAACATACGGGCTTTCGAAGCTGCAACCGGTGTCGATGTAATAGTTGACGATACACCTGAAGCAGTTATTTTGTCAGCATTCGATCCCATGAGGCGTGAAATCGCAAAGATGGCATTAGAAAAATTGATGACAGACGGGAGGATACATCCAAGCAGAATTGAAGAAATTGTTGAAAAAGTACGAGCTGATGTAGAAGAAGAAATAATCCGCGTTGGCGAAAATGCTATGATGCAGCTTGGAGTAAATAATGCACATCCCGAAATAATTAAATGTATCGGGAAAATGAAATATCGTTCATCGTACGGTCAAAATTTATTGACTCATAGTATTGAAGTTGCTCACATTACGGGATTGATGGCGGCCGAATTAGGACTTGATGCAACCATGGCACGTAGAGCCGCATTAATGCATGACATCGGAAAAACAGTGGATAAATTGGCGGAGGGTCCGCACGCGTTGTTAGGTTACGAGTTTGCAAAAAAATACAACGAGAACCCTGTTGTTGTGAACGTGATTGGCTCGCACCACGAAGATATGCCGATGGAAACACCGATCGCAGCCCTTGTTCAAGCGGCTGATGCGATTAGCGGTGCCCGACCCGGTGCTCGACGTGAATCTGTAGAAGGTTACGTGAAGCGACTTGAAAAACTTGAGAATGTTGCAACCTCGTTCGATGGTGTAGCAAAATCTTTTGCAATTCAAGCTGGAAGAGAAATTCGTGTGATGGTTGAACCTGAAAAAATCGACGATGGACGCGCAGACCAATTAGCTAACGATATTGCAAAAAAAATCGAACAGGAATTGGAATATCCGGGACAAATTAAGGTAACTATTATTCGCGAACGGCGCTCATTTGCGTATGCAAAATAATATCGCATGTTAAAAGTTGGCATAACAGGCGGGATCGGAAGCGGCAAATCGGAAGTTTGCAAGATTATTGAAAAATTCGGATCCCCAATTCTATATGCCGATGATATCGCAAAGGAACTCCTTTTTACGAATGAAATAGTAAAAAAACGTATCCGCTATGAATTTGAGGAAGATATTTATGATGTTGATGGTTCGATTGATAAGAAGAAATTAGCTAAACTGATTTTCTTTGATGGAATGCTTAAAACAAAACTCGAAAACATTGTTCATCCCTTTGTAATTGATTATGCAAAAAAGCAGTTTAAGAAATTTGAATCTTCGAACGAATATAAAATAATATTTTTAGAAGCTGCCCTTATTTATGAATCAGGAGTTGATAAGTTGCTCGATTATGTTGTTGTTATTACAGCTGATCAAGAGAGGTGTATCAATCGTGTTATCGAACGGGATAAAACAAGCAGAGATGACGTTCTCGGCAGGATCAATGCTCAGATGGCTCCGAAGCAAAAAGCCGAAATGGCTGATTTTGTAATTCATAACGACGGCGATCTTAATTCCTTAATTGTAAATGTAGAATTTATTTATAAATTGTTACTAAAAATATCGGAAACGCAAAATGGACATAAAAGCATGTGAAGAAGAATACTTTTTCAAAACATATAAGCGTCTCGATATTGAAATAGCCAAAGGTGAGGGTTGCTGGTTGATTTCAAAAACCGGAGAACGCTATCTTGATTTATTCGGCGGGCTTGCAGTAAATTCACTCGGTTACAATCATCCCAAAATTAATGAAGCTATCCGCACACAAATCGAAAAATATATACACTTATCAAATTTATTTTTACAAGAATCACAAGTAAGTTTAGCCGAATTGTTAATTAAGAATTCCGGTTATAAAAAGATATTTTTTTCAAACAGCGGTACGGAAGCAATGGAAGGAACCATAAAGCTCGCTCGAAAGTGGGGAAAAAATAAGGGCAAATCTGAGATTATCTCTTTCCACGGTTCATTTCACGGCAGGACTATGGGGGCGCTTTCGATTACTGGTAGAGAAAAATATCGAAACGGTTACGAACCATTTTTACAGGGTTCCATTTTCAGTACTTACAATGATTCACAAGAATTAATTTCAAAAGTTAATGAAAAGACTTTAGCTATAGTATTAGAATTTATACAAGGCGAAGGGGGCATCAACGAAGCTAACGCTGAGTTTATAAAAACGATTTCTGATCTACGGGAGAAGTTCGGAGTTCTTTTAATCGCCGACGAGATTCAATCGGGACTCGGACGAACCGGAAAATTTTTCGCATTCAATCATCTCAACATTGCTCCCGATGTAGTTGTAATTGCCAAACCGCTTGGAGGTGGACTTCCATTAGGAGCATTTTTAGGAAACGAACGAGTTGCCGATGTGTTCACTTACGGAGTACACGGAACAACATTTGGCGGAAATCCTGTCGCCTGCTCTGCCGGCATTGCCACAATCAAAGAAATTGTAGAAAATGGTGAAATGCAAAATGCAGAAAATATCGGTAGCTATCTTAAATATAAATTCAATGAACTTAAACTCAAGTATCCTAATCTCATCCAAGATGTTCGTGGCAGAGGTTGTATGTTGGGCGTCGAACTAAAACGTGAAGGCGAGTTACTAGTTACCGAAATGTTGAAGAAAAAAGTTTTAATCAATTGCACTAACACAAATGTTATTCGGCTATTACCCCCGTTTATTCTAACAAAAGATGAAGCCGATTTTGCGCTGGACCAATTTGATTCGGTATTTTCTACATTAAACAAATGAAGAATGAATATGGAAATTCGATCTGACTTTTTGATTATCGGAAGTGGTATTGCCGGATTATCGTATGCACTGCACGTGGCAAACTATGGGACTGTTTCAATTATTACCAAAAAAGCAAGAGCTGAATCGAACACTAATTTAGCTCAAGGTGGCATCGCAACTGTTTTAGCTAACGACGATTCCTTCGATCTGCACATACAAGACACTTTGGATGCGGGCGACGGACTTTGCCACGAAGAAATCGTGAAAATAGTTGTTAAAGAAGGTCCAGCCCGTCTGAAAGAATTGATCGAATTAGGTGTGCAATTTACATTGAGTCAGGGGCATTTTGACTTGGGCAGAGAAGGCGGTCATTCACGAAACCGAATCGTTCACGCACAGGATTTAACCGGTCGTGAAATCGAACGAGCACTTCTTCACCGCATCGGAGAACATCCTAACATACAGGTTTTCGAAAATCATATCGCCATCGATTTAATTACCGAGCATCATTTAGGAGTTAAATTAGATACAAATACACTTATCCATTGTTGGGGAGCTTATGTTTTAGATATTCAAAATAATATCGTAATAAAATTTCTTTCCGATGTTACGTTACTATCAACCGGTGGTTTGGGGCATGTTTATCTTCATACAACAAATCCAATGATAGCAACCGGCGATGGAGTTGCTATGGCGTATCGTGCCGGTGCAAAAATAGGAAATATGGAGTTTATTCAGTTCCATCCAACCACATTATTCGATTCGGGTTCACCGGCTTTTTTGATTTCAGAAGCTGTGCGGGGATTCGGAGCGGCTCTTAAAACGAAAGATGGCAAGCGATTCATGCACAAGTACAACAATCGACTTGAACTTGCACCTCGCGATATTGTTGCCCGAGCTATAGATACAGAATTGAAAAAACGTGGCGATGATTATGTTCTTTTGGATTTGCGGCATCTTTCTTCTGAAAGCGTTCGCGAAAAGTTTCCATACATCTTTGAAACCTGCATAACCCGATACAAAATTGATATTACAAAGGAGCTTGTTCCTGTAGTTCCTGCCGCACATTATTCTTGCGGTGGAGTTGTTACTGACACATTTGGTAGAACTAATATTCAGAATCTCTTCGCATGTGGCGAGGTTACAATGTCGGGGGTGCACGGCGCAAACCGGTTAGCAAGCAATTCGTTACTTGAAGCTATAGTATTTTCAAATCGGGCAGCAGAGACTTCTCAACAATCTCGCGTTGATAATCACCAGACTATTCCGCAAATACCCGAATGGGACGAAAGCGGGACATTCAACACCGAAGAATGGGTGTTGATTTCTCACGACCGACGAGAGATTCAAGAAGTGATGTGGGACTATGTCGGGATTGTTCGTTCAGATTTGAGATTGGATAGAGCATTACGGAGAATAAATTTTATTTACGATGAAGTCGAAAAGTTTTATAAGAAAACTAAAGTAACCGAAGGATTGATTGAATTAAGAAATCTCACGCTCGTTGCGAAGCTTATTATTAAGAGCGCACTTTTAAGAAAAGAGAGTAGAGGATTGCACTTCACGACTGATTATACGGAAAAAGATGATAAGATTTGGAAAAACGATACCTTGTTATCCGTTCGGGATTAATTTTTCTTAAGGGCAGTTCCAAAAATTCAAATATAAGTTTAGTGTTATAGATTTTATCGT
>JASEGV010000040.1 GCA_030017895.1 Bacteroidota bacterium
AACTAAAATGGATAACTCAAACGGAAAAAGATTTAGGTGTTGTTCTGAGAGATTATAGAAATTTTATTCATCCTTACAAACAAAAAACTTACGGAGTTTTCCTCCAACAAAGTGATGCAAGAATACTTTGGGAACTTTGTAAGAGCATCTCAAAACAATTAATTTTATGGTCCACGTGATGATAGTATCGAAGCCGCTAATAAGGGCTTGTTGCAATCGGGTGGACAGTGCGATACGAAACTTTGTAATTTTTAATTTACTTTTGTGTGGTGGCGACAGTGACGAGCATTTAATGCCCGCCTTCGCCAAGCGCTGAACCGTTAGCTGGCAATTCGCACCAAAGCGTAATATGTAAATATCACTTGATAAAAAACGTTTCTTTGGCTATGTTTTTATTTAAATATATTTTCACAAAGGATATAACGAGATGAAAACAATTACACAAAATAATAAAAGAAAAAGTGTTAGGATAAACATTTTTAAAAAATCCTCAAATAAATTTGAATATTCAGTGGAGGATTTCCTTAAAAAGTCAGTACCAATGTTTCAAGGCGATTTTCATGTCTTTGATCAGGAAGTTTCTAAAAAAGTTGATTTACGAACTCTTGCTTATAAGCGATAAGGTGGTACAGTGGAAGTAATAGCTCTCGATACAGGTATCTTACTTCATGCAGCATTTAAAAATCTCTCACATCATAAACATGCCTTCCCGATACTTGAACTTGCTCGGGTTACCAGTTTTATTGGCTGCATTTCTGATCAAGTATTATTTGAATTTTATTCGGTAGCAACCAGGTTTACCCCGAAAATTGCATTAGAGAAATAATCTGTAATTTATATCGATGTAACTTATTGTCACAGAACAAATTAGCCGATGAATCTTTAAATGCATTGCATTAGAAAATATATTCTGTTCTTTTGCTACTAAACATTTGACGTAAACCAATTAACAAAAGAACCATTTTCCTATTGCATTTTCGGGGTTTAATGTACCGCCAAGGAAAGTTGTTGAGGAATTAGGAAATTACAGACAAATATTTGCTATGATTCACCCCAAACCTGATACATACGCGCGGTGTCTGGATAGAGCGAATGAATTAAGGTCTGTTACTGGCTCTCAAATTTATGATCTCTATTTAGCCCAAACAGCTATTGATAACAACATCAACTCTTTACTAACATTTAATTTAAAACATTTCCGAAGATTCAAACTCCCAATTAATATTTTAGATGCAGCAAAATTCTGAAGTGCCCGTTTAGGTAGAAAAGTTATTCGGATCTAAAAACATTTTCTTCCTTTGCGGATGGCGCAATCGGTTCTTTCAAGAATTTGTAAATAACAAATGAGGCGCCGAACAAGATTACGCCAGAAACTATAAATGTTTCCCGCAATCCGAGATGAGCAGCGAAATATCCGCCGGAGAGCGGACCGATTAAGTTAGCAAGAATAAATGCACTGGAGGCAATTCCCATTACACCCGCCTGACGTGATGGTTCAGTATTCTTCGAAACATAAGAATAGAGTGAAGGGATTATTCCACCTAAAAATATTCCAAGCATTGCGCGCAGTATAATTATTTGAATTATCGATGTTGTAAAACTTTGTAATATAAAACTTATTGCCGCGCCTACAGTTGCGATCGCAACGTTCGCTCGATAGCCCTTAGAATCACAAAACTTTCCCCATGTAGGTGCAGAGAATATCATAAATACACCCATTATTGAAAATGTTAGACCGGTGATTGTTGAAAGATAGCTCTTATCAATCGGGAAAGTCTCTACAAATAGTGCAAAGATGGGCTGGACTAAAACGATTGCCATCTGAGTCAATAAAATCAGAAATAGAGCCATTTTAATTCTACTCGAATTGAACACGTATTTATAATTTGTCTTTAATGTAAATTCGTTATTGTCATTTCCCGATTTTGTTTCTTCGACTTTAACATTTTTAATAATCATAAAACCTGCTGCAAGACATAATGCTGCAACAATAAAGAAAATCGACCTATAACTGACAATGTCAGCCAAGAGACCCCCGACAAGCGGACCGATAACAGTTCCGGCGGCAGTAGCTGTTTGCAGCATCCCGATAGCGTATCCGGTTTTATCTTTTGGAGCGGTGGAAGATACCAAAGCCAGCGCAGATGGTATGAATCCACTAATTGCACCTTGTATCATTCTAAGTGCGAAAAGAAATTCGACATTTGGACTAAAACCAATCAACACCTGTGCGATTCCAAGTCCAAAGATTGCCCTCACAACCATTAACTTTCTTCCGTATCTGTCGCCCATCGCTCCCCAGAAAGGTGTAAAAAAAAATGAAAGCATAAACGGTGCGGCAAAGACAAGACCGCTCCATTTTGCAACAGCCTCGTCGCCGTTTACGCCGAGGTCACGTATAAAGAAGGGGAGGAAAGGGACGACTAAATTCATTCCGACCATAGCGAGAAATTGTGCAGACCAGATAGTGAATAAATTTTTTCGCCAAGTATCCATAAATTTCAAACCAAAGATAAGAAAAAGTTGATGGGGAAACAAAGATTGTTCTTCCTACTTTTTTATAGTATATTTACGTTCAGTTTTTGAAAGGTATATTTCTTTGTCCGTTTATATTATTCTAATAATCCAACAACTCATTGGCAGCGGAACACACATCGTATCCAAAGTGATGGTGGGCGATGTTGACCCTGTTACACTTACTTTGCTCCGCTCTTTAATTGCCGCCGTGGATTTCTTGATAATTTCTTTTTTCCGAAAAACGATCTTCAAGTTCGATAAGTCGGATTATCCGATGATTTTCTTCCTCTCGTTTGTAGCTATCTATCTTAATCAATTTGTTTTTTTATCCTCATTAAAATTTACTACACCGGCAAACGCTTCACTACTTTATGCAACAACTCCTACAATGGTTTTAATATTATCTTATTTCTTTCTTGGCGAAAAACTTACTCTTACAAAAAGTTTAGGTATCGGCATCGCTTTAATCGGAATTTTGTTGGTGGTATTTGAAAGAGGAATTAACCTAAGTTCAGAATATACGCTCGGTAATCTGATGTTGATTGGAGCGGTAATCTCGTGGTCGGTGTACACAGTTTTCGGGAAGAAATTAATTTTGAAGTATGGTGCTTTTAAAACAAGTTCAGCTACAATGATTCTAGGGTCAGTTATCTTTTTACCTCTTGGAATGTTTGGAGTCGTCAACTTCGATTTTTCTCATCTAAGTACTGTTGACGTTGGTGGAATATTATATTTAGGATTAGGTACTTCATTATTAGGATACGGACTTTGGTATTATGCGCTCGGTAAAATCGATACGAGTAAGGTAGCAATCTTTACAAATCTTCAACCTGTAATTACCACAATATTATCGGTAGTCCTTTTAGGAACAACAATAACACCGATATTTGTTATTGGTGGAGTGATTGCCATCTGTGGTGTAATTTTAACACAATTCGGATAAAGATTGATTCCTAAATACATTTTTCATATATTTAAACCGAATTACATTCTTAAAAAAGAATTATCGGTAAGTTTTGTTAATGGTAAATTAACCAGCTTGCGGGTAGCCAGCTTCATTTATTGAGGGTTCGCCTAATGGTATGGCAGTTCCGCATAAGCTCGAAACTGGAGAGCTAGGCTAATGGTAAGTCACCGGTCTTGAAAACCGGCATCCGCAAGGATTTGGGGGTTCGAGTCCCTCGCTCTCCGCAAATATAACGTGCGGAAAAAACTGCCGTCCTTCGGGACGTGGGGGTTCAAGTCCCTCACCCTCCGCAAGTATAAAGTCGCATGCGGGACATCTGCAAGGATTTGTCCGCCGAATGCGTATCGCGCTCCGCTAAACAAAAGTCAAATGCGAAAGTCACGATTATAAACGGTTTTCCCATAATTACCTTACGGTGTCCGATTTGTGCATAGTGATACCACTTATGCAGTTGGAGAGGGAGGTACAATTATTAAGACGATGAACGGATGTTGTGGTTCAAGATCGGAATTGAAGCTTTACTTTTAATACGCAGGCTTTCTTTCCACGCGAGCAGAACCAGTTCCTTGCGGTCGTCTGAGTCACGGCTTAGTTTCTCAGTAAAGTGCATAAGTGTGTTAAATGTTTGTTGTGTCATATTAATTCCCTTCTTCTAAATACTGTTTTAGCAGTAAAACAATTGTTTGTTAAACCTAAATTACTGTTATAACATTAATCTACTTGACATTGTCCTGTTAAAACAGTATTTTATTACAAAATAAAAAAAATACCGTATAAGCAGGAAAAACGATGAATAAAAGCCAAAATATTGCACAGATTATTAAGTATCACAGAAAAAAAGCTGGTCTGAACCAAGGCGAGCTTTCAAAATTAGCTGGGGTGGGGAAGACAGCGGTGTTCGACCTTGAGAAGGGAAAGGAGACTATGCAATTCGATACGATTAGAAAAATCTTACACGCACTTAATATTATTGTCAGGTTAGAAAGCTCACTTATGCAAGATTACGAGCGCGAGGTATCTGATGAAAAGAGCTAAGGTTTTTGTGAAGGGAATCGAAGCCGGTGTGCTGGAAGAATTGACGAGAGGTATCGAGTACATATTTCGATATCTCGATTCCTACGAGGGCGATCCTGTTTCGCTGACCATGCCGATAGAACAACGTGAGATACGCTTCAATTGCTTCCCACCTTTCTTTGATGGTGTTCTTCCTGAGGGAGTGATGTTAGATGGTTTGTTACGTCAAAGAAAAATTGACAAGTATGATTTCTTCAGCCAACTGGTTGCTGTTGGAAAAGACCTCGTCGGTGCAGTTACAGTAGAGGAAATATCATGAGCCGCTGTCCGATTACATACGAAGAGATTCAATCCGGAACCCGTTATTCTTCTCAAGGATTGAAACTGTTAGCCCGTCAGTTAAAGAATCTTGAGGATATTCCATATTCCGCAGAGGAACAGAGAAACGAAGCTGTTGTCCGGGCTTCGAAGATGTCAATACAAGGAATGCAACCGAAGTTGAGTGCCGTACTGAACATTGCTCAGGGAAAATTCGAAGTAGTTGATAATGGGGGTGTTTACATCCTCAAACCACAAAGCTATTTTCCAGAAGTACCGGAGAACGAAGACCTCACAATGAAACTTGCCTATTTATTGGGTATCGAGGTACCGCTCCATGGTTTGATTTATTCCAAAGATAAGTCACTCACTTACTTTATCAAACGGTTTGATCGTATTCCAAGAAAAAAAAAACTCTCCGTTGAAGATTTTGCTCAACTGTCGTGCAAAACGCGCGATACAAAATATGATTCAAGTATGGAACAGATTATTTCAATCATTGATAGATATTGTACTTTTCCGCTGATCGAGAAGGTGAAATTATTTCGGCTAACTCTTTTTAATTTTCTGATAGGTAATGAAGATATGCACCTTAAAAACTTTTCTTTGATTAGGAGGGATAGGAAAATCGAACTTTCACCTGCTTACGACTTGCTGAACACGACGATTGCTCTCCGCAATGTAACGGAAGAAATAGCTCTACCACTGGGAGGGAAAAAGCGGAATCTTACCAGAAAATTGCTGATAGAATATTTCGGATATGAACGACTTAAGTTAAACGAACCTGTAATCCAAGATGTTCTTACAAAGTTATCGTCAGTTTTTAATTTGTGGGAAGAAACTATTAAAAAGAGTTTTCTTTCTGAGTCAATGCAGGATAAATATTTCGAGTTGCTTACAAAGCGTAGGAAGGTACTCGGTATTTAGCAAAGAGAGTCAGAAAATGAATCAGATAATTAGGATAAAAGATCAATCCTCTACTTTATTTATAACGTGTTAATATTATTGTTAGATATGTGAAATTATGGTAGGTAGAACTTCTCCTTGATCCAAATTAACACCTACGTTTCATATTGTAATTTATAGTATTTTTTGTTAAGTTAATAATAGTAGTTATGAATAAATTGAATTTAGTGAAATATGAAATCACGATTTAAAGATAAGTTGGCGGCACTTCTTTTAGCAGAAATGTCGGAAAGATTAAGGGATCGTGAAAAAATCAAACAATATCTTTCTGAATTTACAGCTTTCCCCCCAGAAAAAGTTACTGAAGAGTTTTTAAATGAGTTCGAAAATTTTTTAGGTAGCGATAAACGTGGCGAAATTGCAAAACGCTTGCATCAATCACTCTTCCAAAAGATTGAAACACCGCTAACAGAAATTTCCGTTGCCCCGCCAGAAGAGACTCATGAATTTCTAAAACTAAAAATAGATATTGAACCTATTCAAACCGAAGAGATTGTTGTTACTGCAAGCTCAATCGAAAATGAGATAGTTTCACAAGAACAGGTTCAAGAAACTTCTACGATTGTACAAGAAATTGAAATTTCCCAACCTGAAGAAAAAATATTCGGTGCTGATGAAGTTGAAATCGAAAGTGAGATAGTACAACAAGAACCGGTGCAAGAATTTGCTTCTGATGAAAAAGAAATTATGGGACAGGATGAAGTATTTGCACCTCCAACTATCATAGATGAGCCGACAGAAATCGAACGCCCATCAGTGTTCTTTAAGAAAGAGAAAAAAACTCAGATTGAAATTTATCCTAACGACTGGTTATGTTTATATGGATTTACCTACGCACCGAATAGTGAAGGTAAAGGCTTCCCTTCGGTTGAGTTGGAAGTAAAAGGGATTGGTGAGAATGGAAATATATTCGGGGTGGATTATGGAGATGTTCGATTTTTTATGAGCAAGATAAACATAGACAAATATGTTACTATAAAAACCGGATCAAATATTTTAAAGCCTCAAGAAAAAATGAAGTTAAAGTTAGAATATGCTTACGCTTTAAATCAGATGCATACAACCGAAATGCTGGTAACTTTGAATTTTTGGACTTTGCAGCAGGGAAGAGAAGCAGTTGTGCGAGTTGTTGAAGATCGGTATTTAGATTTCTTACATAGTTTGATTGATGTTCATGATGCGATCGATTGGGATGTCGAAGTTTTGGTAATGGATAGTGAAATTTTGAAAGCGGTTAGTGCAACCTCTCAGGAAAGAACCGTTAGTGCACGATTACAACCACGCGAATCGAAAATCCAAAGGATAGATTACAAACAACAAGAACGTGTTCTTTTCAAAGAAAAAGAAATTGCGCAAAAAATAAACTTGGAACTAACAAAGATTGCAAATAAGATTAAAGTAGATCATATCATAACACTCGATAGTTCTTTCCTCGAAGATTGGAAGCCAATTTTCAGTGCACGCTATATTATCGGGAAGGATAAACGCAAGGCATTCCATCAGGCAATACTTGAAAAACAGAATGAATATAAGGACTTCAAGGTTATAATAAATGTATCAAGTCCTAAAGTTCATTTTAAATTTTAAGTGAAAATGCAATTCTTAAGCGGCGAAGAGCTATTTGAAAAATCTACCGATTATTGTTTTCTAATCGACTGCGACGGTATCATAGTTGATCTGAACCCATCAGCATCTGAATCGTTGGGCTTAGTTCGTAATGAAATGGTTGGGAAATCTGTAGTTGATCTTATTACAAAAGAACACCACTTCTCTTTTCAAAAATCAATCCGAAGTTTATTAAAAAACAAGACTATCTCCTCACTCGAATCTGAATTTATTTCCTCAAAATCCGGAAACTTAAATGTAACCGTTTCCATCCTTCGGCTTCAAAAAAATAGTACTGATAAGCCAATTTTATTTTTAAGCGCACGCGACATAACCGAGCAACGCCGCGCTCAAGTGCAGTTATTGCGTTTTGCTAATGCAATCCATTATACTGTAAATCCAATCGAGATTACAGATGAAAACGGTAAAATAATTTATGTAAATCCTGCATTCGAAAAAGTAACGGGTTATACGAAACAGGAATTAATCGGAAAAAATCCCAAAATTATAAACAGCGGTAAACATACCAAAGAATTTTGGATGAAAATGTGGGACACAATCAGGTTGGGTAAGGTGTGGACGAGTGAAATCGAAAATAAACACAAAAATGGTTCACTCATCAACGAACGTCTCATTATTTCACCCATCATTGAACCATCTGGAAAAATTATTGGATATTTAGGAACTCATCACGATTTGACTGAACAACGCCGATTAGAAAGTGAGCTTGAAAAATTAGAAGCATATATGTCGGCAATTCTTGACGACTCAATAGATGCGATCATCGGATTCGATTTGGAATATAACATACGGTCGTGGAATAAAGGGGCTGAAAAAATTTATGGATACAAGGCGAAAGAAGTGATTGGCAAAAATTTTAAAATGCTCGTGCCGCCTGACCTTGTGCAAAATGGCGAGTTAGAATTTATTAATCAGGAATTTGAGAAGAAAGGTTACATCAATAATTACGAAACAGAGCGATTAACTAAAGATGGCAACCGGATTTCTATACAACTTACAAGGACACTCGTCCGCGATTCAAGTGGAAACATAATAGGAAGTTCAGCAATTGTTCGTGATATCACAGAAATCAAGAAGCTAAAACGACAAATAAGTCATGCTGAAAAACTTTCGGTAGTCGGCCAGTTAGCGGCAGGTATCGCACACGAGGTGGGCAACCCGTTAACTTCGATATCCTCACTCGTGCAAGTAATTCAAAGAACGACTGAAGATAATTTTGCTAAAGAAAAATTAGAGCTTGTTAAAAACCAGATTAACCGGATAGCCCGAACGATACGCGAGCTTGTAGATTTTTCGAGACCCTCGAATTATGAAGTGAAATTAACAGACTTAAATAAAGTTATTCAGGATGCCGTTAACATAGTTCGCTACGGAAAAAAATCCAGAGATATAACTTTTAACTTAGAACTGGATAATAATCTTCCCAAAGTAACAATAGTGCAAGATCAAATTATTCAAGTATTTATAAACTTACTTCTGAACGCTGTAGATGCAATGGATGGTAAACCCGGTGAAATTAAAGTTGAAACAATGATACGCGGTTATAATTTACAGGTTCGCATCCACGATAAAGGTAAGGGTATCCCCGAAGAAATAACTGACAAAATATTTGAACCGTTTTTTACTACCAAAAAAATAGGAGAAGGAACTGGACTCGGTTTATGGGTAAGTTATGGGATAGTGAAAAATTTTGGGGGCGAAATTGATTTTGAAAGTGAAGTCGGAGTTGGAAGTATCTTCACAGTTACATTACCGAGATAATAAAAAGAGGAAATAAATTGGCAGAAAAAATTTTAATAGTAGATGATGAAAGTATAATACGTGAATCTTTGGTTTTCGTTCTCCAAAAAGAAAATTATGAAGTTGATGAAGCTGAAAACGGCGCCAAAGCTTTTGAAAAAATTCAATCGGAGAGTTTCGATTTAGTTATATCGGATATCGAAATGCCTGAGATCAAAGGAATCGAACTTTTAAAAAAAATACGACAGTATTCTCCTCAAACATTTGTTATGATAATTACAGCTTATGCATCGATCGACACTGCAATATCGGCATTGCGCCACGGTGCGCACGATTATATCCTGAAGCCGTTAGAATTTGACGACCTGATTCTTCGGGTTAAGCGATTGTTTGATTACCGGCGGTTGCTGCAAGAAAATATGTACTTGCGTTCGGAATTGAATCGCGAGTATGATTTTAATAATATAATCGGCAATAGTTTTGCCATGAAGAAAGTTTTCGATCTAATCAAAAAGGTAGCTAAAACAGACGGGACAGTTTTAGTAACAGGCCGAAGCGGGACAGGAAAGGAATTGGTAGCTCGTTCAATTCATTACAACAGCAACCGGGCTTCGAATAAATTTGTAGCAATAAATTGTGGTGCAATTGTAGAAACACTTTTTGAGAGCGAACTGTTTGGACATAAGAAGGGTTCTTTTACAGGTGCGACTATGGACAAGGAGGGATTGTTCAAAATTGCTCACGGTGGAACTATATTTTTAGATGAAATCAGCGAGATACCTTTGCATTTGCAGGTTAAGCTATTACGTGCCATTGAAGAAAAAGAAATCCTTCCCGTAGGAGGCACTACTCAGATAAAAATTGATCTTAGAATTATTTCGGCATCGAACAAATCGTTACATGAATTGGTTGAACAGGGAAAATTCCGCGAAGATTTATTTTACCGGATTAACATATTTGAAATTCATCTGCCTGCTTTAGAGGAACGGAAGGAAGATATAAGTTTTCTCGTTCAACATTTCATGACAAAACATAGCGAACGGATGGGCAAACTGGTGCGCGGAGCCGACAACGATGTAGTGCGTGCTTTAATGAACCACAAGTGGAAAGGTCAGGTACGTGAACTCGAAAACATCATTGAGCGCGCACTGATATTTTCTGAAGGCGAATATATTACAATGAAAGATCTCCCGGAGGATTTTAAACCAAAATTTTACTTACAGGGTGATGTAGGGTCGCCAAAATTAAAGGACAAACTTAAAGACTTTGAAAGAAATTATATTGAGCAGAAATTGGCTACGTTCGGATTCGATAAAGAAAAAACTGCTGAAGAATTAGGCATCAGTATTTCGTCGCTCTACCGGAAAATGGATGAATTAGGGATTGAAAAAGTTTAACAACTCGCACCTATTAGAAATAAGAAAATACCTGTAATACTTCTTATTAGTGGGAAAATTTTAAGCGGGAGGCATAATAATATCGAAAGATACTGTTTTTAGGAGAATCTTTCGATGGCACATTAATTGAAAAATTTAACACAGTTATCTCAGTCAATAGAAAAAATTAAAAGGAAATAAATATGAATTTTGGTGTTCTTACATTAATAGCAGCACTAATCACATCTCTTATTTCAGCATATTTTTACTTCACGTCGCGCAATGGCGATACACAATTGCTGAAAACTTCAAGGTTATTTTATAAAATTACATTCGGTATTATTGCATTGGCAAGCAGTTATTTCATGTATCTGATATTATCTCACCAATTCCAATACGATTATATTTACAGGTATAGTTCGCGGAATCTTCCACTCGGTTATCTGATATCATCCTTCTGGGCTGGACAAGAGGGTTCGTATTTATTTTGGACACTGTGCATCAGTATATTCGGAATGATATTTATACGAACAGCCAAGGAGTACGAATCGTGGGGAATGTTTTTTGTGTTATTAGTAAAAGCATTTTTTATTTTTTTAATGGTAGATAAAGGTCCTTTCGAGTTGCTTCCTTCCACACCTCCCGATGGTGCCGGATTAAACCCTCTTCTTCAAGACCCATGGATGGTAGTACATCCTCCTATTTTGTTTTTTGGTTATGCTGCGATTACTATTCCTTTTGCATTAGCTTTGGCAGCATTTATTAAAAAAGATTTTAGCAATTGGATAAAGGAAGCATTACCCTGGACTTTATTGTCGTCGATAACTCTCGGTGCCGGAATAATAATTGGCGGTTTCTGGGCATACGAAGTTCTTGGCTGGGGCGGTTTCTGGGGCTGGGATCCTGTCGAAAATTCCTCATTAGTTCCTTGGATTACGATTCTTGCATTATTCCACGGTCTGTTAGTTCAAAAATTTAAAAACTCACTGGTAAAATTTAATTTTGTATTAGCTATTGTATCATTCGTGTTAGTTGTGTATGCAACATTTCTTACACGCAGCGGTGTGTTAGCTAATTTTTCAGTCCACTCGTTTCAGGATAACGGCCAAAATGTTTTCTTAACTGTATTTATGCTCGCCTGCTTGGTAATAGGACTCTATCTATTAGTAAAAAATTTCCAAAAGATAAAATCTACGAAAGTTGATCCTTTCCACTTAAATCGTGAGAGCGGAATTTTCTGGGGGATGATTGTTTTTGTTGTGTCGGCACTTTTTATTTCAATTGGAACTTCATCTCCGATTATTACCGGTTTATTCGCATCAAGTCCTTCGCAAGTTGATATTGGTTTTTATAATAAAGTAAACTTTCCAATCGGTATTTTGATGGCTGCTCTGCTCGGTATTACACCCCTTTTGGTTTGGGGAGTTTCTACTGTAGGTTTGTTTAAAAATCGTTTATTGATTTCAATGTCGCTTGCAATAGTTTCAACGATCGCCGCATACTTTTTCGGTGTACACAAGATTGATATTTTATTATTTATTTTTTCTGCTGTGTTTGCTTTTTGGACGAATAGTATGGTAATAATCAGTCAGGCAAAAATCAGTTGGCTAAATATCGGAGCTCCGCTGGCGCATTTTGGTGTGGGTATGATGCTGATTGGAATTATAATATCGGGTAATTATGACAGGTCGCAACAGGTTCAACTCGAACAGAATAAGTCTGGAGCAGCTTTAGGATACAATCTTACATATCTTAACGCAACTGATTTGCCCAACGGAAAAACTAACATCAATATCGATATCGAAAAAGATGGCGGTGTTTTTAAAAAACATCCAAAATTATATTTTAGTCAGTATAACAACGCATGGATGCGTGAACCCGATATTACGATTTTTCCGTTGAAGGATTTATATATTTCAGTGATGGAACGGCAGCAAAACACACAAAAGGCTTCTGATAAACTTGTTTTAGCGAAGGGAGAAAAACAGAATTATTTCGATTATCAAATCGAATTTTTAGGATTTGAAATGAACGACCACCAGATGTCGTCGAGCATGAAAATTGTTGCCAGCCTAAAAGTTATATATCACGATAGTGTTTATTCGTTAAAACCGGAAATGATTTATGAGAACGATAAAAAATTTTCGCCCGTTACAAAATTACCGAGTTGTCAGGGCGACAATCTAACCGTTGTTTTATCCAATATTAATGCTGATACCCGATCGGTTGAACTCACGTTTGGTGGATTTCCTGCTGAACAAGTTTCGGCGGCTGAAGTTGTGTTAGTTGAGTTTTCGACAAAACCGTTTATGAATTTTGTGTGGTTAGGTACTATTCTGTTGACCTTAGGTACTATTATCGCTTATGTCCGCCGGATAAAAGAAAATAAATTAGATAACAATTTAAAATAGCAACAGAGAAAAAAAAAGATGTCGGATCGAATATTAATTGCTGATGACGAAGAGATAATTCGCGACTCAATTTCGTTTGTACTTCAAAAAGAGAATTATTTAGTAGACACTGCTGCAGACGGGGCGGAGGCACTTGCAAAACATTTAGAAAATCCTTTCGATATAATAATCACCGACATCGAAATGCCTGAAATGAAAGGCACCGAATTACTCGATAGAGTTCTGCAAGCAACTCCCGAGACATTTGTTATAATAATTACTGCTTTCGCTTCTATCGAAACCGCAATAGGTGCGCTGCGGCGAGGCGCTTACGATTATATAATCAAACCGATTGAATTCGACGATCTAATAATAAAAATAGAGAGACTGTCGAATCAAAAACGGTTAGCACAAGAAAATATATTTTTACGAACTGAGGTTAATCGTCAGTACGACTTTCATAATATTGTAGGGAAGAGTGCTGCAATGCAAAAACTTTTCGAAACGGTGAAATGTGTTTCGAAGTCGTGTGGCAATGTAATAATTTACGGTAATAGCGGTACGGGAAAAGAATTGATAGCACGTGCAATCCATTATAACGGTCCACGAAGTGCTAAACCATTTGTAACAATTAATTGCGGCGCCGTGGTTGAAACATTATTCGAAAGCGAGTTATTCGGGCATCGGAAAGGGGCTTTTACCGGCGCAACCTCTGATAAAGTAGGTTTGTTTAAAGTTGCCGATAAAGGTACAATATTCTTAGATGAGGTAAGCGAAATACCACTCCATTTGCAAGTTAAATTATTACGCGCAATCGAACAAAAAGAAATTTATTCTGTTGGTGATTCTACTCCGCAAAGTATAGATGTTCGGATAATTGCATCCACAAATAAAAATTTGAGTGAATTGGTCGAACTTGGACAATTTAGGGAAGATTTATTTTATCGTTTGCATGTTGTTCAGCTCAAGCTTCCATCTTTAACAGAACGCAAAAACGACATACCACTTTTAGTTCAACACTTCATACAAAAGTATAATAAGCAATTGGGCAAATTAGTACGAGGTGCGGATAATAAAGCGATGTGTGCGTTGATAAATAATAACTGGAAAGGCGAAGTCCGCGAACTTGAAAATGCAGTCGAACGAGCCTTAATTTTTGCTTCCGCCGATCTGTTAACTCTCAACGATCTTCCGGATAATATAGTACGAAACACAATCCAATATTCTACAGAGTCAATCCAAAGCTTGGACAGTGCTTTAAAAGAGTTCGAAAAAAATTATCTCATCAGGATACTGGATATCTTTGATTATGACAAAGAGATGGTAGCTGAAGCACTCAAAATAAGCACCTCAACATTATACCGTCGTTTACAGGAATTTGGCATTCCGATGAAAAAAGATGACTCAAAAAGCGTTTAATTTCAATAAAAAAACAGGAAAAATGTGGTAATAAACAAATTTTGAAAATGTTTATATTATATACTTGATTTTCAATAATCTAATGATTATTGTGTAATCGTAATCAATAAAAAAAACAAACAAAAAGGAGATCGTATATGAAAAAATTTCAACTAATTGTTTTAGTGATATTAGCCAATTTTTTTCTAAGCGAAATAGCAATATCCCAAAAGGCAGCAATAAAGATTGAGGCAATGTCAATTCATCGCCTTAACGAAATGGGATTGCCCAATCCAAACAGTTGGGATAATGTTTCGACAGGATTAAACACAATTGGCGTAGGCACAATGGCATGGCTTTCTGGTTGGGACACGTCCGGTGCTACTATTTATAAACCTGCTTTAACATATCTTTGGGAACTAACTTCAAAACCAGTTGGATCACTCATCGATTTGGGAACCACTACAAACCAACTCACCAATTTCAGTCCGGATATGACTGGAGATTACACTGTTCAATTAACTATCACTACAGCACTTGGTACACATTCGGTTACTCAGGTAATTAGTGCAGCGAGCTATGTAGGTACTAATTGGAAAGATGTTGCCGGTGCAGGTTTTAATTGCGCAAGTTGTCATGCCGGCAGCGCTACTGCAACAACTGTTTATGCACCTTGGAAAACATCAGGACACGCAACTATGTTCGAACAAGGTATGAATGGAAAACTTGGTTCATACTGGGGCGAAAGCTGTTTCAAGTGCCACACTACCGGTTATAACAAAAACACTACAGCCGTTAACGGAGGTTTCGATGATATTGCAACGTCAGTCGGTTTTGTAGAAAACGATTGGAAGCCATGGAGAATTAATTTGTTTGACTCGCTACTTACAACCGACAAAAAAATGTTGAGTCTTGTTGGTGGTATTACTTGTGAAAGTTGCCACGGTCCCAAAAATACAGCGCATTTTGGTTCAGGTACACAACCAAAAACTATGAGTGCTGGTGTTTGTGCCCAATGCCATGATGAACCCTGGAGGCATAATCGTTATGCACAATGGGAAAACTCAGGACATAGTGATCCTGTTTGGTCAAGTTCTTTTAGAACAACAGGGACTACTCCAGTGGGTACTAACTACAATTTAAATGCTTGTGTGCGTTGTCACGATGGACAGGCTTTCGTGAATTTTACAAAAGGAATAGCTTTTGATAATCGGTCATCTGTTGGCTATGGTCAGATAGCACAAACCAAGATTACATGCCAAACCTGTCATGAGCCGCATTCGACGGGATTACGCACCGGTCCAACAGGATCGGATACATTAGGGACTGGTTATAATTATTCAAGCTTCAATTTTGGTTCCGGAAAAACTTGCGTTAACTGCCATAAATATCGCCGTGGTGAACAAAGATATATAACTCAAACCGCAATGTCCAGCACCTGGGGTCCTCATTATGCAGGAACGACTGATATTTTCTTAGGACAAAACGGTCACACATTTGGTGCAACATTACCATCAAGTATTGCCCACCAGAATGTTGAGAACGCTTGCGTCGGTTGCCATATGTCAGCAACACCAGATACTGGCACTGCTGCGCGTGACAAGATTGGACAACATAGTTGGGCGATGAGCTATACGGATCCTAACACATTGATAACCTATGATAACGTTACTGGTTGTTTATCTTGCCATAGTGGTATTACAAAATTCGATCAGATAAAAGCATCCTACGACTACGATAAAAACGGAACGATTGAAGCTTTTATGACAGAAGTCGCTGGACTAAAGAAAAAACTGGGGAAGTTACTACCTCCAGTTGGATTAGACTCAGTGAACCGGACAGCTCTTGCAGCAAGCAAAGATTCTACTCTTCTGAAAAAGGCATTCTGGAATTACCTTTACGTAAAGTACGATGGCTCGCATGGTGTCCACAATCCTAAATATATAGTTAGCTTGTTGCAAACAAGTTTAGATGCTATTTTCTATTCTCGATTAGCAGGTCAAATCGGCTCTATCACAGATGTTCCAAACGATCAGGGTAAGCAAGCCCAAGTCGCGTGGTATAAGTTCCCAGGTGAAGGTGATGCAATTAATCCGATAAGAAACTATGGAATATGGAGAGAAGATGAAATTAAGATTGGGAAGATTGTAGCAATCGATTCGTGGAAAGATATCGAAAAATATCTACCGACAGTCGTTAAAGGAAATCAGTTTAGCATTGCCGGAAAAGTTTGGACTTTCGTTGGTTGGTCACCTATAGCCGGTTCAGATTTGTATTCCGTTAATGTGCCGACACTATTCGACTCGACCGTTAGCTCTGGAATGTCTTGGACAAAATTCAAGGTTACAGCTCACGATACTAATAATGTAATAGTAGCGGAGTCAAGAGTTGATAGCGGATATTCAGTAGATAATCTTGTTCCCACTGCTCCATCTGGATTATCGGCAAGTATTGTTGTACCAGCAATTAGGCTCCAATGGGATCCACCTACAGATTCAGATTTAAACTACTATGCAATCTATCGTGGAACAACACCCGGATTCGATTTCGAATCTACACAACCTATCGGTACTACGACAAATAATATTTTTGTAGATAACGATGTTGTTGAAGCTACACATTATTATTATGTCGTTCGCGGATTCGATTTCTCAGGCAACAAGGGACAAACATCCGGAACTGATATATTATTCTTAGATGTAAACGAGCCGAATGGAATACCGACTGAGTTTTCATTAAAGCAAAATTATCCGAATCCGTTTAACCCAAGCACCAGCATTAAGTATCAAGTACCGAATGCAAGTAATGTTTCAATCATTATTTACAATGCAATTGGTCAAGAAGTGGTGCGACTACTGAATAAGCATCACGACGCTGGCTATTACTCGATCGCATGGGATGGAAAAGATTCGTTCGGAAAATCTGTCTACAGCGGAATATATCTTTATAAAATGACTGCCGGTAATTATTCTTCTGTAAAGAAGATGCTAATCATCAAATAGTATCAAATGATATTATTGTAACTAAAATATTTGATTAAAAATATATAAGTTATTTTAAAAGAAGTCGGAACTGGCAACGGTTCCGACTTTTTTATTTCTATCATTTTTAAAAATTCATATACGTTTTTTCTCAATCCTGGAATAATTTAATTTTGGTTGTAGATAAATACCTCGTAAACAGATGGAAACGTAGTTTTTGAAATAAATATGAGAACTCTTCGATGGCATAATAATTGAGTTTTTAACTTGCATAATGGAAGATGAAATACCACAAAAAATTCTGATATTCAGCAGAGATTCTGATTTTTGCAAAAGCTTAGCGCTGCTCTTTCAATCTATGTATGAAGTTTATTTCACAACGTCAATCGATGAACTTCTGAAAATCATAAATGACAAAAACATAAATCTCGTAATCGCTGATTCTCCTGTTTCAGATGGAACGGTTTATCCATCAATACGTGATGCAAGAGTTCAATACCCGGATCTTTTTATCGTTTTATTGTATGTTTATAAATTTTCAAATATAGATTTAGAAAAAAAATATCGCCAGCATGTTGATGCTTTATTCTACAAGCCTGTAAATATTAATCAACTGACAAATGTTATAAATGCTTTATTAGAAGAAAAAATAAAAACTAACTAAATTATTATGGCTCGTTCAAATTTCAGATTTATCAATATCTTACTACTTTATATAATATCGTCTTTTAGTTTATCGTCATTTGTTTTTACACAAACGAAGGAAGATTGTTTAGCTTGCCACAGCGATAAAACATTAACGATGGACAAAAAAGGGAAATCAGTTTCGCTTTGGGTAGATAAAAAAACATTAGCAACAACACCCCACGCTGAATTCGATTGTGTAAATTGTCACGAAGGTTTTGATGCCGGCGATATTCCGCACGCTAAAAAAATTAAACCGGTTAATTGTTTAACCTGCCATAATGGCGATAAGGTTGGATTATATACCAAGAGTGTGCATGCGAAAACAAAAGGTGGTGCAAAATGTAAAGATTGTCATGGAACCCACAACATTATTTCGTTAGAAAAACTCCGGACACCCGAAGGACACAAGCACGAAGCCGAAACTTGTGGGAATTGCCACAAAGATGTTGTTGACCATTATCTACAATCCGACCATGGAAAAGCGCTCATCGCAGGAATAAAAGGTGCACCTTTCTGTTCCGATTGCCACGGTGAACATACCATTAAAGCTATTACCAGTAAAGAGTCGAATGTTAGTCGCGACCACGAAGCCGAAGTCTGCCTGAAATGTCATCTCGATAATCCCGATGTTCGCGCAGTCGTAAGCCCTTCGGCAGAATTCATCAAGGGTTATGAAATGAGTGTTCACGGACAAGCGTTGAAAGCTGGAAAGATGAATGCAGCTACATGCAGCGATTGTCACGGGGCTCACGATATGAAGAAGGGGAGCGATCGCACAGCACTCGTTTCGCAGCAAAATATCGCAACCACGTGCGGAAAATGTCACACCCAAGTCGAAAAAATATATATCGAAAGCTCACACGGTAAAGCTCTTGCCAAAGGTAACACAGCTTCTGCAAGTTGCACAGATTGCCACGGTGAGCATACGATATTACCTCACGATGATCCCAAATCTCCTATCGCAGCCATTAATGTATCGGGCAAAGTATGCACGCCTTGTCACGAATCTTTAAAGCTAACTGAAAAATATGGCATCGCAAGTAAACGGTATTCCACTTTTACAGATAGTTATCACGGGTTAGCAGGTAAGGGGGGCGATGTTACAGTTGCAAACTGCGCCTCGTGTCATGGATTTCACGATATAAAATCTTCAAAGGATTCTACATCTAAAACTCACAAAGCAAAATTGGCTGAAACTTGCGGAAGCTGCCATCCCGGAGCTAACGAAAATTTTACTAAAGGTTCTGTTCATATCAATGTAGAATCGAAAGATGAACCGATTCTGTATTTCATTGCTACAGCATACATCATTTTAATTATTTCAGTCGTTGGCGGGATGTTCGTTCACAACGTAGCCGACTTTTTCAGAAAAGGTAAACGGCAATTAATGGCACGGCGTGGTTTGATTGCTCACCACCAAGTGAGTCATAGGCTTTACTTAAGAATGAGTTTGTCGGAACGAATTCAACATGTAAGTTTGATGATTAGTTTTATTCTGCTGGTCATTACGGGATTTATGCTGAAGTATCCCGATGCATGGTGGGTTGTCCCTATTAGGGATGTGAGTCCGTTGGTTTTCGAGATTCGGGGTCTTCTACATCGAATTGCGGCTGTCGTGATGGTAGTAGCAAGTTTATACCATATTTATTATATTTTCTTTGTTCCGCGAGGAAAACAGCTCATTAAAGATTTGCTCCCGGTTCGTAAAGATATTTTAGATGCGATAGGCATCGTTAAATTTAATTTCGGTTTCAGTCAAGTAAAACCAAAGTTAGACCGTTTTAGTTACATCGAGAAAAGTGAATACTGGGCTCTAATTTGGGGCACTGCTGTTATGGTCATTACTGGTTTCATTTTGTGGTTCGACAATACCTTCATGGGGCTTTTAACTAAATTAGGATGGGATATTGCACGAACTATACATTATTACGAAGCATGGCTTGCAACTTTGTCGATAATCGTTTGGCATTTTTATTTTATTATATTTAATCCGGATGTTTATCCGATGAATTTGGCTTGGATCAAAGGAACGATTACTGAAACTGAAATGGAAGAAGAACATCCACTTGAATTAGAACGGATTAAAAGAGAAGAACAAAAAGCGATTGCTGAAGTTAATGAAGAAAATATGGTTGAAAATATAAAAAAATAAATTATAAATGAATCGTCAAAAAATATCTTTATTTAATTTATTCTTTTTTATTATAGGACTACTGTTTCTGTTTGGAAGTAATTTATCGGCGCAGGAGTCGGTAGAATGTTTAGCTTGCCATAGTGATGCAACGCTCACGAAAAAACGCGCGGGTAAAACCGTCTCATTGTATTTTAACGAAAAGAAATTTGCTAACTCAATCCATAGTCAATTCGAATGTATTAGCTGTCATACTGATCTTGGAGGAAAAGAATTTCCGCACGATGAAAATTTAGCAAAAGTCGATTGCGGTTCCTGTCATACAAAACAACAACAGTTGTATGCAGAATGCCTGCACGGCAAAGCTGAAAAACGTGGCGATAAATTGGCTCCGAGTTGCGTAGATTGTCACAGTAGCCACGACATCCTACCGGCTAAAGACCCTCAGTCGCAAGTTGACCCTTTGCATATTCCATATCTTTGTGGGAAATGTCATAAAGAAGGATCGCCGGTTCAAAGGCAAAGAAATATTCATCAGAGCAACATTCTCGAAAATTATTCCGAAAGTATGCACGGCGAAGGATTACTGAAGAAAGGATTAGTTGTAACTGCTACTTGCGTATCGTGCCATACAGCCCATCAAATTTTACCCCACACCGATTCACGTTCGACTATCGCACGAAAAAATATCGCGAATACCTGTGCACAATGCCATAAGCAGATTGAAGAAGTTCACCGCAAAGTAATCAAAGGCGAATTATGGGAAAAACAGTTGCACGTTCTTCCTGCATGTGTTGACTGCCATCAGCCGCATAAGGTTCGTAAAGTATTTTATGACCAAGGAATGGCTGACCGTGATTGTCTTGGCTGTCACGAAAAGTCGGAAATCAAATCCGCAAAAGACGGTCGCTCGCTAAATGTGAAAACCGACGACCTGATGCACTCCCGCCACAATCGCACTGCTTGCAGCCAATGTCACTCCGAGGTAAGTTCTTCAAAAACAAGGTCTTGCGAAACCATCAAATCAAAAGTGAACTGTGCATCCTGCCATGCTCAACAAGTTGAAGACTATCAAAAAAGTACTCACGGCGAATATTTTGCCAAGAACGATCCGAATTCACCTACTTGCAAAGAGTGCCACGGAACTCATAAAATTCTTGGAAAGCGTGATTCGAAATCACCCATCTTTCCGACTAACGTTCCAAACTTATGTGCACGCTGCCATCAGGAGGGTAAGAAAGCTGCGATGCGTTACACAGGTCCCGAACACGAAATTATTTCAAACTATTCTGAAAGTATCCACGGCAAAGGATTACTAAAAAGTGGGCTCGTTGTAACTGCTATGTGTACCGATTGCCACACAGCCCACAAAGAATTGCCGGCTAATAATCCGCAATCGAGTGTCCATCACGACAATATTGCAAAAACTTGTGGACGTTGTCATCACGGCATAGAAGAAAAATTTGAATCGAGCATTCATTCACAAAAATCGCACGTCGATAAAAAAGATTTACCAACTTGCCGCGACTGTCATACTGCCCACACTATAACGCGTGCTGATAAAGAAGGGTTTATGTTGGACATAATGAAGCGATGCGGGCGATGCCATCAGGATATCGCTAAAACCTATTTCGATACTTATCACGGCAAGGTTTCGCGGCTTGGTTATGTTAAAACTGCTAAATGTTACGATTGCCACGGGGCTCACGATATTTTCCCGGTTACAGATTCACGTTCCCGCTTAAGTCGTGAGAATGTAGTTAAAACTTGTCAGGAGTGCCACCCGGGAGCGAACAGACGTTTTGCTGGTTATCTAACTCACGCAACCCATCACGACCCTGAAAAATATCCATGGTTGTTTTGGACTTTCTGGGGGATGACAGGTTTGCTCATAACAACTTTTGTACTGGGAGGCATCCATACTTTGATGTGGATTCCACGCGCACTGCAAATGCGTCGTGAGATGAAGAAGCTTCATCAAAAAATTTCAGATAGCGGCGATAACAACCAATCTGAAAAGGAAAAGAAAAATGATTAGCAAACTTTTAGATAACGAATACATAGATAAAAACGAAAAACAAGTCATTCGTTTTACACGCTTCAATCGCCTGTTACATATCGTAATGATCGTCAGTTTTATCAGTCTTGCACTAACAGGTATGACTTTAAAATTTTCATATACCGGATGGGCAGTATTTATGGCTATGGTTTTTGGAGGTTTCGAAGGTGCGGGGCTTATTCACCGCACTGCTGCCGTTTTTCTTTTTGGAATTTTTGCCGCACACATCATTGATTTATTTAGACGAAAACGTAAAGAATACGGTTCAATGAAAAATTTACTTCTCGGTCCCAATACAATGCTACCTACAAAAAAAGACTTCAAAGATTTTTTCGGGTCTCTGAAGTGGTTCTTATGGTTAGGACCTCGACCAAATTATGGACGTTGGACTTATTGGGAAAAATTCGATTATTTTGCTGTGTTTTGGGGAATGATAGTAATTGGATCAACAGGTTTAATTCTGTGGTTTCCCGAAATTTTTACACTTATTTTACCCGGCGAGGTAATAAACATCGCTACAATAATTCACAGCGATGAAGCATTATTAGCGACAGGTTTTATTTTTACAGTTCACTTTTTTAATACACACTTACGACCTGAAAAATTTCCGATGGATATTTGTATTTTCACCGGAAGAATCCCGCTTGAGGAGTTTAAAATCGATAGACCTGCTGAATATGAAGAAATAATGAAAAAAGGTGAATTAGATAAGTATTTAGTCGATCCTTATCCCCCCATTGTTATCAGAGGGATTAAAATATTTGGGTGGACTGCACTGTTACTCGGTTTCAGTATGGTTATATGGATAATCTATGCAATGGTTTTTGCATATCAATAATATTTTCATTAGTTTTGTATCGGAAAATGTGTTAATTATTCAACTCATTTTGAAACCCCGCAATTTATCAATGTGATAGTTGTTCCTCTCATCATTATATACAACAATTTTAAGTATAATCGGTTCTTACTTTAGGGTGGTTCTAGTAATGAATAATGAAAAACGTGTGTTGAAGGGCGAAGTAGAAATTTACTTCAAAATTCAAAATTTGATATTCAATATTCGACATTCTTTTAATTTTTTAGAACCATACAATAATCAGAATATTAAAAAAATAAAAGGTAAACTATTATGATACGCAAACAAGATGCACTCGATTATCACTCACAAGGTCGTCCCGGGAAAATAGAAGTTATATCAACTAAATCCTGTTCAACCCAACGCGATCTCTCGCTCGCTTATTCTCCCGGTGTCGCAGAACCGTGTATGGAAATTTATCGTAATCCAGAAGATGCTTTTTTATACACTGCAAAAGGAAACTTAGTAGCAGTTATAAGTAACGGCACAGCAGTATTAGGTTTAGGCGATATCGGTGCCATCGCTGGTAAACCTGTTATGGAAGGGAAGGGAATTCTTTTTAAAAGATTTGCTGACATAGATGTTTTCGATATCGAAATCGATTCGCACGACCCGAAAGAAATTATAAAATGTGTTAAAATGTTAGAACCGACTTTTGGTGGGATCAACCTTGAAGATATTAAAGCTCCTGAATGTTTCGAGATTGAAGAAGAGTTAAAAAAGATAATGAACATTCCGGTATTCCACGATGACCAACACGGAACAGCAATCATCAGCGGTGCTGCACTGTTAAATGCGCTCGAAATTGTGGGTAAAAAAATCGATGAGATAAAAGTTGTGTTCAGCGGTGCGGGTGCATCGGGAATTGCTTGTGCGAAGTTTTACGAAACGCTCGGTGTAAAACATAAAAACATTCGATTAGTTGATACGAAAGGTGTTGTTTATGTCGGTCGGAAAGATGGTATGAACAAGTACAAAGAATACTTTGCTGTCGATACAGAAGATAGAACACTTGCCGACGCGATGAAAGGAGCTGATGTATTCTGTGGAGTGTCTGTAAAAGACCTTGTAACAAAAGCGATGGTAAAATCGATGGCAGATAAAGCGATAGTATTTGCTATGGCAAACCCCGATCCGGAGATAACATATCCGGATGCACTGGATGCACGCGACGACATAATTATGGGAACTGGACGATCCGATTTCCCAAATCAAGTGAATAATGTTCTCGGTTTTCCGTTCATTTTCCGTGGGGCGCTCGATGTTCGGGCGACACAAATTAATGACAGAATGAAAATTGCAGCAGCAATGTCGCTTGCAAAGTTAGCTAAGGAAGACGTTCCCGATGCTGTGATCCGCGCTTATGGCGGAGAGAAAATCGAATTCGGTAAAGATTATATTATTCCTAAACCGCTCGATCCCCGTGTTCTATTGTGGGAAGCTCCCGAAGTTGCTAAAGCTGCAATGGAAAGTGGCGTAGCACGTGTAGAAATAAAAGATTTTGAAGCTTACAAAGATTATTTAGAAGCCCGGTTAGGAAAGTCACGCGAAGTTATGCGTGGTTTTATTCATAAAGCAAAAAAATCGCCAAAGAAAATTGTATTCCCGGAAGGCGAAGAAGCGAAAATTTTACGCGCCGCACAAATTGTTCTTGACGAAAATATTGCTCAGCCCATATTGTTGGGCGACCCGAAAATTATCAAACAGAAAGCAAAAGAAATTCATGCGAATTTAGATGGAATCGAAATTATCAACCCTGTTGAATCTAAAAAATATAGTGAATACGTAGCCAAGTATTACGAATACCGGAATCGAAAAGGCGCCACACACTTTGATGCTGAAAGGTTAATGAAAATTGAAAACTACTATGGTATGATGATGGTGCGTGAAGGTGATGCTGATGGTTTGATATCGGGACTAACTCAGCATTATCCTGAAACCGTTCGTCCGGCTCTGCAAATAATAGGACATCGGGACGATACTGATGTAGTAGCCGGACTTTATATGATGATTTTCAAAAATCAGACTATCTTTATTGCGGATGCAACAATTAACATTGAACCTACAGCAGAACAGCTCGCACAAATCGCAATCCTGACTGCTGAGAAAGTTAAGGAGTACGAGATCGAACCGAAAGTTGCAATGCTCTCTTTCAGTAACTTTGGCAATAGCAATCATCCGATTGTAACAAAGGTTAGGAAAGCAGTCGAAATCGTCAGGCAAAAAATGCCGGATCTAATTATCGACGGTGAAATGCAAGCCGATACGGCAGTTGTTCCTGAAATTGTAAACGAAATTTATCCGTTCAGCACGCTAAAAGGTGGTGCGAACGTTTTAATTTGTCCCGGACTTACATCGGCAAATATAGCGTATAAACTACTTGCGCGGTTAGGTGGAGCTACCGCAGTCGGTCCGATACTGTTAGGTATACGCAAACCGGTTTATCTGCTCATCCCCGGTAACGATGTTCAAGATATTGTTAATATCACTGCAATGGCTGTGCACGACGCCCAAACTATTGATTAGGAAATTTTGATAAATAACTTTACTTTAAGAAAAATTATAAGGAATATATATGGCTGTTAAAGGCACTGTAGGAATTGATATCGAGACTTGTAAAGGTTGCGAACTTTGCATCGAAGCTTGCCCTCAGGGCAGTCTCGAAATGTCGAAAGGTATAAACACAAAAGGTTACCATTATGCTGTTTTAATTCAGGATAACTGTACTGGATGTATTAATTGTGCGCTAGTTTGTCCCGATGCAGTTATTACAGTTTATCGAACCTCAAAGAAAAAAGAAAAAGTACCGGTTGCTACAATCAAAGACGTGAAAGAAAATATTCGAATTACAATTAATAATCCCGAAGTTGCAAACGGAGAAGGGAAATTGGAACTATGAGTGAAATAAGATTGATGAAAGGAAATGAAGCAGCCGCAGAAGCAGCGATAAGGGCAGGCTGTGATTGCTACTTTGGTTATCCGATTACTCCACAATCCGAAATTATTGAATACCTTGCCGACCAAGGGAGAAAACGCAATGTCATTGTTATGCAAGTCGAAAGTGAGATTGCAGCTATTAATATGATTTATGGCGCTGCAGGTGCAGGTGCGCGTGCTATGACCTCATCATCGGGCCCTGGAATAAGTTTAATGCAGGAAGGTTTATCATATATTGCAGCAGCCGAACTTCCGTGTCTATTAGTAAACATCAGTCGTGGTGGTCCAGGTCTTGGCACTATCCAACCTTCGCAGGGCGATTATTTTCAAGCAGTTAAAGGTGGCGGTCACGGCGATTATCATCTCATTGTGCTTGCTCCCGATAGCGTTCAAGAAATGGCTGACTTTGTTTATTTAGGATTCGACCTTGCTGAAAAGTATCGCAACCCTGTACTAATTCTTTCTGATGGTGCTTTAGGACAGATGATGGAAAAAGTTGTGTTCCCTGATTATGATGTAAAAGAACACAGGTCTCTGAAACCTTGGGCAACAACTGGAAAAACGCCCGACCGTGCAGCCAATGTAATTACTTCTCTCCACATACAATCGGAGGAGATGGAAAAAATTAATCTCAGATTACAGGCGAAATACCGGACTATCGAAAAAAATGAAGTCCGTTATGAAGTTATAAATACCGAAGATGCCGATTTAATTTTAATTGCTTTCGGTTTGTCATCACGCATTTGTCAGAAAGCTATGGAACTTGCCCGGCAGCAGGGAATTAAAGTTGGTTTCCTCCGCCCAATCACACTCTATCCATTTCCGTACGATGCGATAAACCAATTAGCCGATAAATTAAAAGGGGCAGTAGTCGTGGAGATGAATGCAGGTCAGATGTTGGAAGATGTGCGTCTGGCTGTATCGGGAAAAATTCCGGTTGAGTTCTATGGACGTATGGGTGGCATCATTCCATCGCCCGAAGAAATTGTAGATAAACTAAAAAAGATGATGTAGAGGAGAAAATAAATTATGACAAATAGAGAAGATGTTTTATTGGAAGATATGGAAGTAGTTTGGGAAAAACCCGGAACACTGTCCGATGTTCGTATGCACTACTGTCCAGGTTGTGCTCATGGTGTGATTCATAAAGTACTTATGGAAGTTATACAGGAAATGAAAATTCAGGATAAAACAATCGGTGTTGCACCGGTTGGTTGTTCAGTCTTGGCTTATCATTACATGGACATAGATATGCACGAAGCTGCACACGGACGCGCCACTGCAGTTGCTACCGGAATTAAAAGATATTTACCTGAGAACCTCGTGTTTACTTATCAGGGCGACGGCGATTTGGCAGCAATCGGAACTGCCGAAACAATACACGCTTGCAACCGCGGCGAAAACTTTTTAATTATTTTTATTAATAACGGAATTTACGGAATGACTGGCGGACAAATGGCGCCCACTTCTTTAGTCGGTATGGTTACAAGCACAACGCCCGAAGGGAGAGAAATTCATACTCAAGGATATCCTTTTAAAATTACCGAAACGGTTGCCGCTTTACCCGGAACTCATTATGTAACACGACAGGCAGTTCATACTCCAACGGCAGTCCGGCATTTCAAAAAATCGCTTGAGAAAGCTTTCAAATATCAAATGGAAAAGAAGGGAACTTGTTTGGTGGAGATTGTATCGAATTGTCCATCGGGTTGGAAAATGACACCGCTCGAATCGAACAAATGGATTGAAGATAATATGTTCCCGTTTTATCCACCGGGCGATATTAAAGTTGACGGAAAACTTGTAGAGAAAAAAATTATAAAATCTGCCGAAGGCGGAAAGGAAGCATAATTATGACATACGAAATGGTTTTTTCCGGATTTGGCGGGCAAGGTGTTCTATCAATGGGACAAGTTCTCGCTTATGCTGCATTAGTCGAAGGTAAAGTTGTAACATGGATGCCTTCGTATGGTCCAGAAATGCGTGGTGGAACTGCCAACTGTATAGTAATTGTTTCTGATAAAAAAATTAGTTCACCCATTATTTCTACTTTCGACATAGTAGTTGCTCTCAATCAGCCGTCTGTCGATAAGTTTGAAGCCCACGTAAAACCGGGTGGAACAATTATATATGAAAGCACTAACATTATAAAACCTCCGACCCGATCGGATATAAATATTATCCCGATCCCCGCAAGCGATGAAGCAAATAAATTACAGAATATGAAGATTATGAATATGGTGATGTTAGGCGGTTTGCTTGGAGTTAAAAATATTGTATCTTTTAAGGCAGTGTTGGAAGTTTTGGAAAAAGTTTTACCCGACCGTTACCATCATTTGATACCGTTGAATGAATCGGCATTGAACAGTGGTAAAAGTTTGGTTGATAATTTATCAATTAATTGAGGTGGATATGCAAACTTTATGTGAACATACCTGTAAGGGCTTATGTAAAGCCCTCGATATAGCAATTGCACAGGAAGAAAAATCAATACAGGATTTAAAAATATTTTCTGAAGAGTGCGATTATCCTGATGTTGAAATTTTATTAAAAGATATTATATCCAGTAAAGAAAAAAACATTTTGCTCTTGAAAGATAAAGCGGAGATGATTCGGATTAGGTTTAATACGCTTGACCAGGTTAGCGACAGTTTCGGGAAATAAAATAAACTGAAAACGACAGACGAACATATACTTAAGTATGATAAACAAAAATTGCTTAAATAACTGAAGTTACGCAGAATTGACTTTTTGTCAGGTTGAGCGAAGCGAAACATCTAAAAATAGCCTGAATTTGAGGTTTCAGATTCTTCTCCCGCTCTACGAGCGGGATCAGAATGACTCTTTTGCGTAACTTCAGTTAAATAAGAAAAATAAATAAATAAATACAGTTTATCCCGTTAATACGGGACAATATTTACAACAATTAAGGAGATACTATGAAACACGCACTACATCTTTTGCTCATCTCTCTGATTATCGGTGGTTTTACTCGCATGTACGCACAGTCATTGCCGGAGAAACCAGACCGACGGGGAGACCCCAGAGAACTTTTATTGCCTCCGCACAGACATGACGGAGATTCCCGGCTGGCTGATAAGCGGCGACACCACGACCGGGACCTGCCCGATGCGGCTCGGTTGCAGCACCTCCCGCCGAGACTGCAAGAACTTGTTGGGAGAGGGCGACCGCATGACAAGGGAGAGCCGCTCGCCCGTGAGCAGCGAGGTAAGCCCGCCATAGGCGGGAAGCCGCAGGAACTGACTCAAACGCTCACCTCAAGCCACGCTCAGCATCTTCTGGAATCCCAAGCATCTTGCGACTCGGCTGCTGTGGAGTGGACGGCAAACTATGCTTCCGGACTTGTGTCCCCCGATGATTATGGAAAAGCGGCAGCGATTGACTCATTGGGGAACGTCTTTGTTACAGGTACGAGCGATGAAGATTATCTAACAATAAAGTACGATTCATCAGGTGCTCAGCAGTGGGTCGCACGGTATAATGGTCCGGGGAATTTTTATGATAGGGCAAACGCCATCGCACTTGACGGCTCAGGGAATGTCTATGTGACGGGAGAGAGTTTTGGTTCAGGCACATCCTTTGACTATGCGACAGTGAAGTACAATTCCGCTGGAGTAGAGCAGTGGGTCGCGCGGTATAATGGTCCGGGGAATGGTTGGGACTATGCAACCGCCATCGCACTTGACGGCTCAGGGAATGTCTATGTGACGGGAGAGAGTCTTGGTTCAGGCACATCCTTTGACTATGCGACAGTGAAGTACAATTCCGCTGGAGT
>JASEGV010000041.1 GCA_030017895.1 Bacteroidota bacterium
GTTACGCTGTTTCTATCTATCATTTTTACCCACTCACTTCCACGATGAGCCATAATAACGTTGTAAAATGAGTATCTTGAACATCAGCACATAATCGTATGGACGGCAACCGCCAGGACCTTTGGCTTCTTTGTAGAATACTTCATTCAATATCGGGCGAAACATCTCCCAGCCGATTCGTTCGTTAAGATTTTCGAGTGGGTCGCGATGCTGACTCAATTTTTCCAGTCGATAGTGTTCGTCAAAAAAAGATCGCGAACGGTTGTTTTTGTGTTTCATAAAATATATTTTCCTATATTGTTCTCAACCAATATATGCATAATATTTTTTTCTGCAAATTTCGGTGAGTTTCTAGAGATGCCCTTAAGAAATGGTATATAAAAATGGTATACTTTTTTCCTTGACTTTTATGTTGGGCACAATTAAATTGTATGTGCAATTAACTAAAAAAATAACAAAGTAAATGGAGGATTTTATGAAAGTACTAATGAGTCTAATACTAATATTAGTCACCTTGTCTATAGTAAGTCCGGTTGATGTAGTATCAGCGGATATGACAGCAAAGCAATGCAAGGCGGCATTAACCTATTGTGTCAGGGACTGTGAAGATGTTTTCAGGAGTGGTCCATTCTATTGGTTATGCGTGACTGGATGCAATATAGCTTATTTGAATTGCATGCAAGGTGGAGAACCATTAATTTAAAAAATTAACCGCAGCCCTAGACATCTGGGGAGGAAAATTTTGTATTTTACTAACATTATTCGAAGAAGCAATCTATTTTAAAAAATTTGTACTTCGAAATCAACTTCACAAATGTTAGTTTGAAACAAGTATAGTGTGGGGTTTCCCAGATGTAATTTATGGTTCATCAATTGTTTTAAATATAAACCATTAATTTATGTATTCGATATTTACAATTTTAATTGCTGCTCTTCTTTTTACATCTTATGGATACCAATCCGATGGTACAAAAAGAAACCAAAAGCAAGAAGCGGGGATGAAAGAAGTTAATGTCATTGGAACTGATCCAAAGGCATTGATCGGTGAGGCTTCCGATATAGCGATTACTGAAAAAGGGAATGTGTTGGTTGTCGATAAATTGGAGGGATGTATTAAAGAATTTGATCGAAATGGGAAATTGCTAAATAAATTTGAATTACAAGCAGATGGCAGTGGAAATTTTAAAAATCCCGCCAGGATAGGATGTTCAAGAGATTTTATCGCTGTCTCAGAAAATATTTCTTCTCTTATAAATATATTTTCAATTGATTTTAAATTTATAAGGACGATTTATGCTCAAGGAATAGTTTTTGACATCTGCTTCGATCATGATGGTTTTCTATGGGTTGGAGCGTTTACCGGTAAAAAAGGAAAAACTCTCTTCAAGCACGATGTAGAAGGTAAACTGATTAAAACGATTTCTTTGAAACATTCAAGCGGGGATAATTTCGACGATATATTTTCTTTAACAATAACTCAAAACGGATTAATTATTGTTGCCTATGTCGTTCTGAACGCGTTTGAAATTTGGAAAACAACGGGAGAATTTCTAAGTAAGTTCAAAAATCCTCTTATGAAGGATAGGGCTGAATATACATCGATGAAGCTAGACTTATTTTCTAACCAAAAGGTACCCGAAGGAACTATCACAGCCAGTATTTGTACGGACGGCAATAAGTTTTTGTATATACTTGGAGGAACTTATTCTGGAAATCCGATGCGGGATATATTTCAGTTCGACCTTTCAGGTAATTATCTCAAAAAGTTTAACTCTCAAAATAAATTAACTAAAATCTTGTTAGATAAATCGGGGTATTTGTTTACTATAGAGAAAAATAGGACCTTAATTAAGCAATATTCAGTTATATAATTTTAAAAGGGGATGAAATTAGAAAACTACTTCAATACGTAACTTTAGGTTTTGGGGCATTACTACTCCTTGATGTTATATTAAAATTAATATTCATTCAAGACTATACTTTTTTAATCAAGCATTCAAAGCTATTTCGCACCGCAACAGGAATAGAGATTCCAATCATATTATTGGTGCTTCAAATAATTGGAGGCGTATTAATTCTTCTACGATTTAAAACATACTACACAGCGATTGGGGTTTGTATCCTGGAAAGTTTGATGCTGTATATTATTTTTAATAATCTTATAGGCATGAAATATATTTTCACCCTGCATATTTTAAACAACATTTATTTTAGTAAAGAGATGTTTATAGCACATCTTACGTACTTTAATTTATCTGGACTTATTGCGTTTTTAAGCTCAAATATTTCTGTTCAAAAAGATAAAAAGAGTCATTTGGTAGTTTTAATCAGTACGCTGTTTATCTTTTATCTCGAATATGGATTAATTAGTCCTGTATTTCGCGTTCCTCAAAGTAAACAATATTTTAATTCAAAGATAATACAGTATTATCAGAATTCGATTAACGATAAGAATAGATCGAAGGACGGCTGTAACAAGATGATAGTGTACTTTAACCTGTCCGATTTCAACTGTAATGCTTGTATAGAAAATATATTGCTTTTTAATTCTATAGTAAGTTCTGAATCAAATATTGTTAGTGAAAATATTATAGGATTCGTAGGTCCGTTTCAAGACACAGATAGCCTCTGGGAGTTAAGAATTAATCAATGGAAGGATTCATTCAAAATTAAATTTCCTTTATTCCCATATTTCACCGATGATTTCACGTCGAAGAGCAATGTGTCAGTTGTGAATTCTGCCGGGAAGATATTATATTACGATCAATTCCCTATCGACCTTACAAGACAAGAAAATATAATAAATATATGGCTAAAGGAAAATGAAAATAATTGAAGTTAACAATCTTTGTAAAGTATATCCAAAAAAAGTCGAAGCATTAAAGAATGTTTCTTTGGAATTTCATGAAGGAGAAATATTTTGTTTAATTGGGCTAAACGGTGCCGGAAAATCGACGTTCGTAAAAATACTTTTAGAACTTGTAAATCCGACGTCCGGTACTATCCATTATGAAAAGAAAATATTCGGTAAAAACAATCTCAGAAATTCGGTGGGTTATCTGCCGGAAATATTTTCAGCTCCTAAGCATATGACTGCTTACCAACTGCTGCATTACTTAGGCGAGTTAAGCGGAATTAAAGGGCAAATGTTAAAAACGCGGATCGAAAACGCTTTAAATGCTGTCGAGATGTGCGCAAATCAACATCGCAAATTCTCAACCTTTTCAAAAGGTATGCAATTGAGGGCTGGGATTGCACAAGCTATAATTAAAGACGTTCCTCTTTATATTATGGACGAGCCGACCGAAGGACTTGACCCGTTGATGAGAATCAAAGTAAGAGAAATACTACAATCGCTGAGGTCGAATGGTGCTACAGTCATCATCAATTCTCACATGCTGTCCGAAGTTGAACTGATGGCTGACCGGGTTGCCATCATCAATAAAGGTCAGATAATAAAGTCGGGGAATATCGCTGAGATGCTGAAGATAAGAACCGGTTATGAGGTTCAGGTAGGATTCAAACCTGCAATGGAAAATTTAAAGCTTATTGAAAAAGACCACACTTGGTTCTGCATTGTAGACGACAGTAAGAGTTTACAGCTTCTGCTTGAAGAATTGAATAAACAATCTATCAATGTTCTAAGTATTAAATCAAACATACCTACCTTAGAAGAGTATTTTATAACGAATTTGGGAAATGGATATGTATCCGATAATTAAACAAAAAATCAAAGACCTTTCTAAAGAACCAGTATTTTTACTTATTATTGGTATAGAGATAGCTATTTTAATAATTTTAATATTTTTCATTCATGTAAAGGTCGAAGATGGTGTCGTAACACATATCCAGATATTTAAGAGCCAGATAAAAGAAGCCGGATTTTTTTTAAATATGGTGCTGCCTTCGTTTATCGGCACAATTCAAATGATCGTTTTATTTTTAATGATAATTGTACTATCGGGCTCCATAAACCATACATTAAAAAATCCGTTATCTAAAATTGTTCTTACCAAAATTCCTTCTCGCTCACATTTCTTAATCGCAAATTACATAGCTATAAATCTCTTCAATATTATAAACTTGTCTATATTTCTATTATTATTGGTAGCCGTCTTGTTTTTCAAAACCGGGTTTTTTATTATCACAGAACCGCTGTTAGTTGGTTATGATTTTGTAATTGTGATCATTTCGCTAACTGCAATCTTTACGCTTTTTAATATGTTTATCGAAAACGAGACATTTATTAGTGTCGTTGGTTTATTTTTATGCTTTTATTTGGGAGCGAGGTTGGGGGGGCAAATCGACACTGATAATATTTTAAAATTGATTTTAGGAAATGCTTTACCGCCATTATATTATATTAGAGGGTTTGACAGTATCCTTAATCATAATTTGGTCAATTTAAAAACCATAGGTTTTTCTTTCGGTTATGTTCTAATGTATTTACTGATATCAGCTATCATTTATAAAAGGAGAGATCTGAATTAAATGAAGCCGATTTTTCAATTAACTTCCAATATCAACAATAGAGTAAAACTCTTACTATTCTTATTATACTTCTCCTCAATTTTCATTGCTAATTATATTTTACTTTCAGACAGAAACTATCTCGAACAATCTTTTCAAAGTGTTAAAGCTTCAGAACGAAATGAGCAAGCAGAGAGGATGGTGGAGGCAGGCATAGACTACATTTCCAACAATACAATGATTAGAATATTGTATGCTTTGCAAGGTGTGGTAAAGAGTACTTATTCGATTGGAATGCTGGCATTTTTACTTTGGTTAACGTTAGCCTTTATTACCGATTACTGGAATTCATTTCTTAACATATTTTACAGCTTGTCGTTGGCGAGTTCAATACTCACCTTCGGGATAATGCTCGATACAGCAGTTAAATTATTATGTTACAACTATGTCTCTTATTTTGAATTCGGAGTATTGTTTAATTACTTCGACTTACATCGTATCTTAAAAATATTATCATTGGGTTTTCACCTTTTTACTGTGCTATTCCTTGTAACACTGTCCGTCTCGCTTTCTCAGTATTTTAAAGAGAAAATTTTAACAATACTTTTGTTGTCAACTATGTGCTGGTTATTTATAATTCTACTTTCTTATTTTCTTGGATTTAATGTGTCGTTAACCGCGTAACGGTTAAGTTTTGCATTCCGAATCAGAAGAAAGAGTTTATTATAAACAATTGAATTTGAATAATTAGAGGAATTGCTAACTATGCAAATGAGGTTGATATTCTTCCTGAACATATAAGCGAAGTGATGCAGCATAGAACGCTTGACATTACATATATTATTCGCTAAATATTCTATAAGCCCCTGTTGAATTGGCGATAATTTTCTAATGACCACCATTAGAAAAAAGTATAGCTAAATTGTTGTTTAAGAATAAGTTGGGCTATTTGAGCTATCGTTAAAAAGATAAATTACCAAGTCAGAAAAACATACCTAAAAATGGAAACGTAGGGAAAACTAAAATTATATTCTGCTATGAAAGAAGAAGTAGGTTTGAAGGACTCAGGGCTAATACAAATCTTTTTAGTTTGCCCTTCGTTGTATCAAATGATTATTCCTAATAACAAATCCGGGATAATTTTTGTGTTACACCTCCGAACCTTAATGATGTGCGACTCACTTTGGAAGTGAGTCGCACATTGCGTGTTTATTCCTTCTGTCCAAACTCCATTTCATCTATCGGCAGCATCGGCATCGGTTGACCGTTATGCTGCAAACGAAATTTTATGTAGTTTAATGTTGGGTCGTCTTCAACGCGAACACCGAAAAGTTTGGGCTGTAAGAAGCTCATATCAATCCATCCCTTTTCAGGATACTCAACTATATTTACATCCTGATCCGGACAAATGTTTGCTCGGTCTTTTGCAATTTGAATTGCTGTTTCAAGTCCCCCCAATACATCCACCAATCCATTCTGCTTGCCGTCGTAACCCGACCACACGCGCCCCTGAGCAATCGGTTCTATGTCATCGAATTTTTTCTTTCGTCCAAAAGCAACTTTATCCACGAACTCCTTATACCTAGTTTTTATCAAAAATTCTGCTTTCGAGCGTTCATCTTCAGTCATATTGCGGTCGGGAATTCCAAGTCCGACGAACGGCAGTGTAAAACCAAAACCCAAATCAGCATGCTTGCCTACTTTTACGAAATCAGTTGTCATACCGAGTGAGTCCTTCAATCCTTTGTTGTACAGCCATCCACCTATAACACCGATTGAACCTGTAATCGTATTCGGTGCAGCTACAATTGTGTCGGCGTACATTGAGAGCCAATAACCTCCTGAAGCGGCAACGTATCCCTGCGAAATAATAACCGGCTTTTTCTCCTTACATTTTTTCAAAGCTTCTGCGATATAATCTGAAGCCATTGCATCGCCGCCGGGCGAATCAACGCGAAGAACAACTGCTTTCACTTTTGTATTATTTGTTACTGCTTCAACATCTTTTACAAGCTTGCGGGCTGTTATTCCTTCGTCCATAGCGCAGGCGCCTAACGCATATATCACCGCAATCTGCGGTGGCTCGCCCCAATAATTATCATAGGGAAGTTGGAATTTTACGAGTGAACCGGCACCCTCCATTTTCTTTTCTTCACCATCAAACTTTTTCACTATTTCTTTTACAGTTTCCCACCTGCCAATTGTATCGACCAATCCCTCCTTAACGGCATCATCGGGAAGGAAGAATACTACATCATCAACGAGCATGTCGAAACGGTCGTGTGAAATTTTCCGGCTTTCACAAATTTCTGTCTTTGCTAATTTGTAGTAATCGTCTAATATCTTTTGACGTTGTTCACGGTCGGCGTCCGACATTTTATCGCGCGAGTAGCTTTCAACAGCCGATTTATATTTAAAGAAACGCCACTCGTCGAATCCGATACCTAACTTTTCTAACGTACCTTTCAAGAAAGTTCTTCCCATAATATAACCTTCTAAAGTCATCGTTCCGGTTGGGTCCATTACAATTTTATCGGCAACAGATGCGAAATGATAAACGTCTATATTGGGACGGTCGATGAACATAACAACATGCTTGCCCGTTGCTTTAAACTCTTTTAATTGTTCACGAATTTCCCAAAGCATTTCTCGGTTCGACATTAAACCTGAAGTGTTGATGGCAATACCGGCAATACCGGGATCCGACTTCGCCTCTTTTATAGTTGTAAGTAATCCAGCCAAGGTATTCGATTTATCGAAAAGTTTGAAGCGTTGATATTTTACCGGTCCGTTTAAATTTAATTCGATATATTTCTTATCAGGCAAAACTTTAGTACCAATTACGGTTCGGTCATAAGCCCCCATCCTGATTGCATAACTGTTGTAATTGTGCTTTTTATCTTTATCGTAATGCGATTGGGTTGAAACGCCAAATCTACCCAGGCTAAGTTGAACGCCAACCGTAAATGTTTGTGTATTAAAGTACCGACCTGTAAGTCTGACACCGGGTAATGCTTCAACAGCAGCGCCGTAACTCCAGGCTCCTTGTTTGATAGTTTGCTTATTAGCTATGGCATAGTCTGCAAAAAAAGTTACTAATTCATTACCGAGGGGACGAGCAGCTAATTCGAGTACTCCTTCTTTTCTATCTACTTTTGTGAATGTCCCCATTGCACCGATTGAAAAATATTGAATCGGTCTGAAGAGCGATCCTACAGTAATTATTTTTCTTCGATGGAAATACTTAGTGTCGCCCGCTGACCATCCGACACCGAGTCCAAAGGCAGTTGTTTTGTCGCCGAAGCCGAGAGACATGCGATAATCAGTAACTGACTTTCCCGCTTCCTTCTGATGAATCAAACCAAATCCAATATTCGGTGCCGCTGTAAACAATCCCAATCGATTAAAGTCGCTCCACTTTCCTGTCGCATCCGACCAAGTGAACATAAAATCGGGTTGACGGATGTATGTTAGCAACGCAGGATTATCATAGCCGTATAATCCGAACTTCATCGCTCCGGGAGATGTTAAAAGAAAATCATTTTGAGAATGAAAATTCGAAAAACCGGGTTGTTGAGCATTTGAGACATTTACAGAAATAAGAAAAAAGAAAAATAGTAATTTTAAAATTTTCATAATAATTCCTTTAATTTTTTTGTTTGTATCGGAGCCATCGTAAAAAAGTTTCACTTGAACGATGCTGTAAGTTATGCGTGTTGTTTTATTTTTTGTTCTAATTTAACATGCTGATCGTGTGAAATATTCAATTCCTGCCGGATAATTTCAAGCCGGTTTTGTTCTTCAGGTTTGATTGAACCATCACGACAGCATTCGCGTAAATTTTCTTCATAGCAAAGTATTTGAATTTCTCGTTCGAACTTTTCGTGTTCGTCTTTCGTAATGTCTAACTCAGCTTTGCGTGTCTCAATAGATGCAAGTTCTTCTATAGTTGGACTCCCCTCTATCCATGCATCTTTTAAAGTCCTTTTATAAGATTCATATAAAAAATCTTTCGAAACCACTTTTGCTTTTTCGTAATCTTCTTCCCATAACTTCATTTGTTCTTGTTTGAAAAACTTCTCAAGTCTGATAGCTTCTTCGCTATTAGAGTCTATCAACAAAGCTTTAGCAATTTCCACTGAAGCCTCTTCAAATTTTCCGACCATAATGAGTTCTTTGCCGGCACTTAAATGTTCAATTATTTTTTTATTCTTCGCCAGCTCGGCACCTTCCTGTTCGGCTGCTTTTAAAAATTCTTCTTCTAATTTCCTTTTAGCTTCTTCGGCAGCTTTTCTTCTTTCTTCTTCCTCGATTCTGCGACGTTCTTCTTCTTCTCTTCTTTTGGCTTCTTCTTCTTTTCTTCTGTGTTCTTCTTCCTCACGCTGAAGTTTTTCTTCTTCTTCTCTCCTTTTGCGTTCTTCTTCCTCTTTTTTTCTAAATTCTTCTTCCTGTCTGAGCCTTTTTTCTTCTTCAGCGGCTTTGCGTTGAGCTTCTTGACGGCGATTTTTTTCTTCTTCTTCTTTTCTGATTTCTTCGATTCGAAGTTTTTCATCTGCTTCAGCACGGCGACGAATTTCTTCTCCCAATTTGCGGCGTTCTTCTTCGATAGGAAGGAGTCCTTTTTCTAAACGCTTTTGTTTTTCTTCAGCGGCTTTAATTTTACTTTTATCAGCTTCAAAATCTTGTTTCTTATTGATTTTAGAATCAAACTTACGCTTCTCTTCGTCTTCTGCATAGCGTAGAATTTCAAGTTCACTCGCTCGTCGGCGCAGTTCCTCTTCAGCTTGTTTGCGAGCATTTTCAGAAAGTCGTTTAGCTTCGTCATTTTCCTGTTTTTTCTTGTCTTTTAATTTCTGCCGGGCTTCTTCCTGCGTCTTCTGCCGAATATCCTCAACAGATTTTTTCTCTTCGTTGGCGGGAGAATCCAATTGATCCATTTCCCGCTGTTGCTCTAAGCTATTATTAACCCTATCCTTATACGCAAGGGCATAAAAATTCTCAGGATCAATCTCTATCGCAAGCTGAACTGATTCAAGGGCTTTTCCATAATCACCGGCTTTAAAAAATTTATCCGCTGTTTTAAGATAATCGCCGGCGATCCTTCGCCTTTCGTCCTTGCTTAATGTTTTATCGCCTTTCATATTCTATCTTCTATTTTATTTTTCTTTCAATCGAATTGCACCGGAAAATTCAGGTGTCCTTCGTAAATTATAGAAATCGATATCCAATATTTCTTCGGTACTATAATGTAACGACACAGCTTTTTGTAATTTATCTAACGCCTTGCTAAATGCCTGTTCGGGATTGCGTTTGTTTTTGGTTGTAACTTTTAGTGTATCGCTTCGTCCGCCTTGTATCGCATACATCCGGGCGGCTTTATAATTAATTGCATAATTTTCCGGAGCCAAAGCTATAGCTCTTTGTGATAATTTTTCAGCTTCAGCAAATCGCCCCATACGTGTGTAAATTAATGCACGATAAATTTCCAGATTAGCATCGTTTGGCTTCTTAGTTAATTCTAATTCTATAAGATCAAGAGCATTATTTAAAAGGGGCATTGCATCCTTCGATTGTCCTATCCCCTGATATAAACGAGCTAACTTATATCGGCTTTCATAATCTTTTGGATTTTGGATAATTAAATTTTCAAAGATTCTTACAAGTCGGTATGAATATTTTATAAGCAAGGTAGGATCGGACATTATCACATTTGTAACATAGTTACTAATATATGTAGAACTATCTTTTGTTAGCGGTAAGTATCCATTATAAATAGATAAAGCAACATTATATTCTTCTTTCAGTTGATGTGCGGCGGTTATAAATTTAATTATTTCAGGATTGAATGGATCAAGATTATAAGCTTTAGTTAAAGCATCAATGGCGTCGGAATATTTGCCGGTAAAAATATAAAGCTTACCGATAGCTGTATAATTTTCTGAAATATTCGGATTTAATTTTATTACCTCGTTCAACTCTGAATTAGCTGCATTGAACCTTTTATTATATATGTGCAATAAACCAAGATAACGTTTTGTTTGTACCGATTTATAAGTGGAAATATCCGCACGCTGAAGCATATCTTCGGCTTTAGCAAACACTTTTTTCGATTTATTCCACCCATTTTCAATTTTTAAAATCGAAGCGTAACCGCTTGCAGCAAAAGCTTCGGTAAAGCTGTTATCTTCCGAGGCGGCATAATCGAATAATTGTTCAGCGTTTTCACAACTTTCATACGTGTTCCGATGCAGTAATTCGAGTCCTCGCAGATACATCAAAAAGGCGGTATTATTATTTGAGGAAATCCTGAATGCCTGTTGATTATTTTCAAGATCTTCAACACGAAATTCATCCGCTATCTTTTTACATATTTCAGCGGGAAATTCAATTATAAGGTTTTCGTCTTTTTGTATCTGTTTTTTCCATATAACGTTGTTCGCGGAATCTTTTAAAGATAAATCTATAATCCGTTGTTTATCCGATCGCGATATTACTCCTTCCAATTGATAATTAAATCCGGCGGCGACAATCAGATTGTTAATATTGGTTGAATAATTTTCGAGTGTCCTGATTGATGCAATACCCATCGTTTGAAATCCGGGTATTGTAGCAAGGCGGTTTGAAATTTCCTGAGATAAAGCCTTACCGAGAATGTCGTCCTCTAATATTCCGGTGCTGCTTTTAAATGATATGACTGCAATAGAAGGAACTGGAGGGAATATGATTGGGATGAGTTGTGAAATTATTATACCCGCCACAACAACTGCGACCATAATAAGAGCAAGCCATGGAATTCTTCGTGGAGTTTTAAACTGCGGAGAAGGAAGTTTGATTTCAGCAGCTTTTTCGATTTCTTTTTTTTCGGCAACTTCCGTTGTCTCAATTTCTTCTTCAGCTATAGGCTCAAAAATTTGATGAGTAGATCGTATTTTTTTCCTTAATGCTAATGCCTCAGCGTGATGAGAATCGTGCACGAGAGCTTTAGCAATTTCAATTAAAGCACGATCGTAATCTCCCCTATCCATATGAAGTTTTGCTTCCTCAAGCATCATTCGAATGCGTATCTCTCGTTCCTCCTTTTTACGGGCTTCTTCTTCTTCTCTACGAGCTTTTTCTTCTTCTCGACTGAGTCGGTCTAACTCCTCACGAAGCCGGCGTTCTTCTTCAAGCCTTCTTTTTTCTTCTTCAATCTGGCGAAGTCGCTCTTCTTCAAACTTGCTTTTCTCTTGTTTAATTCTGAGCCGTTCTTCTTCTTCTCGGCGGCGTTGATCTTCCTCTAATTGTTTCTGTCGTTCTTCCTCGTTGTGTTTTCTAATTTCTATCTTTCTTGCCCGCTCAATTTTCAAAAGACGCTGTATCGCTACTTCTCTCTCTAATAAAACATTTTCCGAATTCTTTCTATGTTTTTCAGCCTCGTTCAATTTGCCTTCGTGCTGCCTAAAAAAATCCTGATATCTTATTCGTGCAAATTCTGCAACATTCCTCTCTAATTCTCCAATTCGGAGCAATTCTTCGGCTTCAGCTTTTTGCCTTACCTCGTTAGCCCGTTTTTTTAGGTCTTCACTAATTTCAAAACTCATAGTATTTGTCATTTTGTAAACCTATGGCTTATAAATTTTTAAAAATATATCGAAAACACCCGTGAATGTCAAACACCCGTGTGTTTATTTCGATAATAATAAATATGTTAACAACAAACTGCTAATTTCAGCAACTACCAATGAAATTCCTGAATAGGTATCGAGTTTGCGGACTTTTGTTAATAAACTTGCATCTCCGGTTTTTCGATAAAGTTTATAATACTCATCAGCTTTAATTTTTGTATAAATTGCCGTCGCTCCGAACAGAACAGTACCACCAGCCGCTACATAAACCGACCCTTGAAGTTTATTACCATCATTAGATAAATATTTATTTTGATGGATAAGAATATTTTGTTCCTTCGGTTGAAGCTCTACGTCGATTCTCGAATTGTTTTTGTCGTTAGGTATAGTAAGTTTTTCGTAACCGGCTTTATTAAAAGTTATTACGTTGATATCCGATTTTGAATAAAACACTGTCGGAGTTTTTCCAATCAACGAATCTTTGTAATAAACACCCGCGCCCGACGGAGAGGAAGAAATAAACCAGATATATTCAAGTTCAATTTTCTTTACAAAATTTTCATTCAGTTGAATTTGGATTGAATCGATATATGATTTCGAAAACCAACTGCATTCGTCAGGACTCAAAACTCTCAGAACATAAAAACCCGGCTTAACCGTATAATTCTCCAATGGTGTATAGCCTACTAATGTTGTATCTAAAAATATTTTCGCATTTTGTACATTACAATAAATGGATATTCTCGATTCAGGGATTACCACATTATCTTGAGCGTGAGTATGAGTAAAGATTAAAATTATGAAGCAAAAATAAGTAATATATTTTAGAATTGATTTCATTTGAAGTCTTTTATACTTTCAACGAAAGCAGTAACAATTTGATTGTCGGTTAAAACAAAGAGGTATCCGCCCCAAATAACGGGAGATGATTTAATTCTACTTTTCATAAGATACGACCAAATAAGATTGCCCGTATGGATATTAAGAGCATACAATTTTTTATCGAGCGAGCCAATGTAAAGTATATTGCCGGATATTATCGGTGCGGCATAAAAATTACTTTGAGCTTTAAAATTCCATTTCTCCGTACCGTCTGTAATATCTAAACATCTCAACATTCCATCTGAAGCTCCAACATACACAAACGAATCCGAAACAGCTTGGGATGAAAAAATGGGAGCTGAAAATTTTTTCTTCCAAATCAAATTACCATCCGTAATATTCACACAATAATAATATCCGTCGAGCGAGCCAAACACAACAGCATTTCCAACGATAGATGGTGATGAAAAAATACTCTTATCGGTTGTATATTTCCATTTAAGTTTTCCGTTATCGATATCAACAGCGTACAAATTATCATCGTCGCTGCCTACAACAACTGTGTTTCCATTGGTAGCAGGTGCCGACCGCATTGGTTTCACATTTTTTTTCGCGGAGACAAACTCCCAATTAAGAATTCCTGTGCGTACATTAATTGCTGATAACTTACCTTCAAGAGATGCAACAAAAACCTGGTTACCATAAAGCAAAGGCGGTGTTTCAATTTGACCGACATTTATCGTCCACTCATACTTACCGTTGAGCAAATCAAACTTCCCAAGTGTTTTACTATTATTCAACAGTGCGATATATGCAGCGCCTGTAGTCAGAGCAACTGGCCCGGTAATCGCTGTTCCAAATTTTTGCTTTTTAATTTTATTGCCGGATTGGATATCGACTAAATGTAAATCGCCGCGTAAATTTCCAACGAAGAGAATGCTATCGGATGCAGTTAACGAGTATGGTCCGAACCCTGCCTCGGCGTCATACTCCCAAACCGGTACGAGCGGTGGTGTTAATTCTATTTTGCTGTAGTTCGTCCGTAGATGGTTACCGCCATATTGAATCCAATCGGTCGCTTGCGGTTTAATTTGTTTCGTTAATTTGATTACGCTACAACTGAAAATATTTATTGCAAGCATAAAATACACGACGAAAATATTACGAAAGAAATTTTGCATTTAAAAATCCCACCCGAAGAAAAATTGATGGAAGTAATCTTTCTGAACAGTAGTAAGTTTATTTTCGATACGTTTTCCGAAATCATATCTCAGCACAAGGAAGCCGCCTAAATTTAAACGCAGCCCTGCGCCGTAGCTTGCCAGAGTTTCAATGTAAATTTTATCCCAAGCATTTCCTGCATCAAAAAAGGCAGCACCTCGAAGACCTACAAAAGTAAGCCCGAAAAAGGGGAATTTAACCGTTATTTGGTCGATAAACGGAAATCGTAACTCGTGCGAAACAAGCCATAGTTTTTGCCCTCGCAGCGACCAGCGTGGATAGCCTCGCAAATCCCAGTTGCCACCCATAAAAAATCGTCTCGCCTCTTGTCCGTCGTTGTAAAACAACCAGTAGCGCATAGCATAAGCGCTCCGCTGCGTCAACCTGATGTAGTGGCGATAATCAAAAATAAATGAGTAATAATTCGCATTCGAATATTGGATGTCGGTTGTGTAAGCAAAAGTAATTTTAAATCGGCTGCCATCGAGTGGACCGCTTGGACCCCAGAGCGAATTATCGTGAACAAACGTAATGGAGTTCGACAAAAAGAGGGCTTTGCGACCACGAATAGTCTCGATAATTTCTTTCTCAGAATTACTGATGCTTGTAACCGATTCGAGGCGCTTGAATTTTGATAACGGATAACTCAACGCAAAATATCCGCCGAATACTCTTTCGAAGTAAAAATAATCAGGATCGGTGAGGTCGTAACGCCTACCCGAAAATCTGAATATCCCATAACCAAAGTTTGTCCGTTGTGTTAAAGAGATGCGGCTAATTGCGAAATTAAAACTATTCAAAAGCTCCGATTGACTTTGAGCAGTATTGTAAATTAGAAAATAGTATTGCTCGTTTCCTAACAGATCGCTCAAGGCAACGAATGCCCCGCCTGATGTTCCGAAAACCGGATCGGTAGATATCTGACTTTGTGCAATATCGAGACTGTATTCATCGATATATTTAAGCGACTTTGTTTCTGAAACACCGATAATAGATTTAGGAATCCACTTTTCTTCAAACGGAAGGATGTTTACAGTTCGCCTCGTTGATGAGGAATCGTAAATAGCATTTACATTTTCGATCGTACGAATTTGAAAACTATAATTTTCGAAAACCGCAAAAAGTATTCTGCTGCTATCAGCGAATGTCGGGTCAAAAGCGGCTGTCGTGAAATTTGTTAGCTTTCTCATCTCCCGTGGATGCTTACTATCATTTTGCATCATCCAGATATTTCTCGAACCGCCAATATCCGATGCGAACATCAGCCACTTGCCGTCGGCACTCCAGTCGGGCGAATAATAATTATTTCCACCGTAAGTCAGATACCCGATATCTGATGTTTCGAGGTTGTAGCTAAATAAATTATAAACTCCGTGTTTTCCGAAAGGAGTTCTATCGGAACTAAAAGCTATCAGCTTACCATCGGGAGACCACGAGGGGTCTCGGTCATCGTACATATCGTTAGTTAATTTTTTTAAAGCCTTTTCATCCACATTCCAAATATAAAGGTCGTAACTTCCTGAAATATCGGTTGCGGAAATAACTATCTGCTTACCATCGGGCGACCACGAAGCCGATCCTAATGCAATTAAATCTGAAAAACGGAGTGTTTCGATAATTTTTTTGCCCGCTAAATCGAACAAATGCAGAACATCGTTCTCACCACTCTTTGTTACGAAAATTAATACACCATCCTTCGATATTGATAACTTGTTTTGAAATAAATGGAATGCCTCGAATTCATCTGTTCTTTCTCCCTCTATCAATAACTTCGGTTTCTTCTCGGGAGTGTTCAAATCTAATTCATATATACTCGAATATCCCGAATGGTTGGCTACGAAATACATCTTACGTGAAGTGTCGGCATTCTGTAGTTTAAAAAACACCGGTTTCGAGTTGAATCCTTTAGTTACCAATTCTTCGGTTACATTTCCGGCCTGATCTTGGTTTGATAGAATCGGATAATACTTTTTTTTCAGGGAATAAATCCAATCTTTATCAAATTCTTCATAGTCAACACCGAGGGTAAGTTTAAAAACTTTTTCAAAAGTAGATTCCTTCCAGAAGTTTTCCATCAGCAGCAGAATTTTTTCTTCACCGAATTTTTCAGCGATAAATTCAACAATCGACTGCCCTTCTTTGTACATCAAATAAGTTCCGTAAATCCTATCAATATTATCCAACGGAACAATGTAGTTATTCAGAACGGCATCGCGAAGAATCATTTCGGCTTGGTTATCCCAATCGGTTGACCAATATTCGGCTATTCCTTCCACAAACCAGAGGGGGGGCAGGCGGTCGGTAAATACACGATGATCCCGCATCACACTATTTATTTTACTGTACATAAAAACATGCACAAGCTCGTGTTCGATTACATGCCGGAACTGTTCCAGCGAACCGTTAAAAGGAATTACGACTCGTCCTTTAATAAATTCGAAAAACCCTCCCACACCTTCCGGAATAAAACCCGGCGTTACATTAGTTTGCTGAAAATGTAAATGAGTGCTATAAAAAATTAATGGAATTCTTTTAAGAACGTTATGATTAAATTTTTGTTCGAGATTTTTGTAAGATTGTTCGGCAACATAAGCCCCTTTCTCAGCCAACTCCTGCATCCCGTTGTAATAATATATATCGAAATGCTCGGTTTCAAGAACATGCCAGTCGAATTGCGTGTATTGAACTTTATTCCTGCCAAAATAAAAAAACTGTGAATAAAGTAATTCATTGCAAATCAACAACAGTAATAAAAAAATGAAGCAAGATTTCTTCATTTAATTCGCTAAACTTTGGCTAACTCGTTTTTTAGATAATCAATAATAGTTACTGGTGTTGGATCGATGCCGTTGATAATTGCAAGATAATAGCTCACCCAATCGCCAAAATAGATAAGGGAAAAAATCCGGGTTAACGGCGAGTTGCCTGCGCTGCTAATGTTTATAACATTACCCGCATATTCGTTCATAATATCCTGCATTATATTCATACGAATTTGCACCCGCTTGTGGTCGGCTTTGTCCCGTAAAAATATTACAGCCATCTCCGACATCTGGCGTTTGAGCACTTTCCATCCGACTAACTCGTTGTGATTCATTTCAGGAAGGGTATGACCGAAAGCCAAGACTTTTGAATTCTCGCAAAGCTGTCCTCGCCATCGAATGTTCACACTATCGAACCGGTCGGCGGACGAATAAATGATTGGTATTTTCTTAAATAATTCAGACGCCAATAAGAGTGTCGGATTTTTTTCAGAATTTAATTTTTGATATTGTAGCGATTTCTTTTTTAAGAACGATATGGTTTCCTTAATTTCTTTATCCCGATTTTTAATAAGTCCGATTTTAACTAATGCCATTAACAAGGGGAAAAATGAAAAACCTAAAGCAGCACGTGGAGGATAACCCTTTGGAATTTTGATTATCGGATGATTGTATTTTTTAGCTAATTTTTCTGTTTCACCGCCGGATGAGATACAAAGAACTTGTGCCCCGCGCTTCTGTGCATCCTGATGAGCAGCGATGGTTTCTTCAGTGTTCCCTGAATAACTCGAAACAACAACCAGGCTGTTCTTATCGACAAAATCGGGCAGGAAATAATGCCGGTTCACGACGAACGGTACATTCAAATCGGATGCTAAATACGAACGTAATATATCGCTGCCGATTGCCGAACCTCCTAATCCGGTTACAACAATATTTTTGATAGCTGATTTTTTTAGATTCACTGTTGCTTTTGCACCTATCGAAACCGCTTCGGTTACTTGCTTATGAAAATCAATGAGCAGTTTCCGCATATTTGATTTATCGTAAAGTTGAATTGATTTGTCTTTCATAAATTTCCTTGATTTTATTGTTTACTCGTTGTTGTTTTCAAGTAGTATATCGGAAAACCTCTTTTCTATATAGTGGCGTAAGTAAGAGCGCACTTCTTCAGTAGTGCGTAATCTCAAAACTTCACTGGCAAGTCTTTGTGCCTGCGAGTAACTCACCGAGCGGATAATTTTTTTTATTTCGGGAAGCACCGACGGAACTACGCTAAACTCATCTAAACCTAAACCGACCAATAAAACAGTCGCTAGCGGATTGCCAGCCAATTCGCCGCACATACCGACCCATTTTTTTTCCTTATGACCTGCTTTAATAATATGCCGGATTGTATGAATCACACTCGGATGAAATTCCTGATATAAATCCGAAATAATATCGTTGCCACGATCGACTGCCAACAGATATTGAGTTAAATCGTTTGTTCCGATACTCAAAAAATCGACTTCTTTAGCAATAGTATCGGCAGTAACAGCGGCAGATGGAACTTCGATCATAACGCCAACTTGAATATCACGATCGAATTTTATTTTTTTTGATCTAAGTTCGGCTTTGGCAATCTCGATGTATTCTTTTGCTTTAATAACTTCTTCGACGGTAGTAACCATGGGGAACATAACAGCGATGTTTTTCCTTGAGCTTGCCCGTAGAATAGCACGGAGTTGTTCAAGTAAAATTTCAGGACGGTCGAGAAAGATACGGATTCCCCTCCAACCTAAGAACGGGTTTGCTTCTTCGATTGTTTGCGGTGCAATTTTATCGCCGCCGATATCAAAGGTTCGAATAATAACAAGATTCGGAAAAACTCTATCGGCAAATAGTTTATACTTCTTATACTGTTTCTCCTCACTCGGAATTTGGTCGCTGGCAAACAATAAACTTTCGGTTCGATACAAACCGATTCCGTCGCCGCCTTGTAACAACATATATTCAAGTTCTTCTTCGAATTCAATATTAGTTGCAAGTTCAACTTTCCGTCCATCCAAAGTTTTCGCCGGAAGCGATTTAAACTGTGCAAGATTTGATTCGAATTGAGTGTATCTCTCTTTTTTTATTTGATATTTTAATAGCTGCTCAGACGAAGGATTAATAATCACATTGCCGCTGTAGCCATCGAGTATTAGTGAGTCGCCGGGAGAAATCCTGCGGGAAATATCACCTAACCCCAAAACTGCAGGAATTTTCAATGCTCTCGAAAGAATTGCAGCGTGCGATGTAATTCCCCCTTTATCAGTTGCATAACCGAGAACGGCATTTCTGCTGAATATCATCGTATCGGCAGGAGTAAGGTTGTGCGACACTAAAATTGCTGCCGATTCAAACTTGGATATAAGTTTTGTCGATTGCATATTGCGGATGATACGATTTTTCAAGTCATCAACATCGTGAGCCCGCTCGTGCATATAATCGTCCTGAGCCATCAACATCATCTTTTCGTATTTGCTGATTTCATTATTAACTATAAATTCAGCATTGCGGAGTTCAGAACGAATCCGCTTGACGAGAGAATCGATTAAAAACTGATCACGCAAAATCATTATCTGTGCTTCGAATATCTTAGATTTGCTCTCTCCGATTTTTGCTTGTGCGAAGGACAAAATTTTTGTAAGTTCCTTCTCCGATTTTGCAATAGCTTTCTTTAACCGTTCTATTTCAGAATCTATGTCCGCGGGGTTTAAAGTACGTTCGATAGCCGAAGGAACATCACGTGTGTAGAGATAAATATTTCCGATGGCAATTCCTGGTGCGGCAGGAATTCCCCGCATAATTATTTCCGATTTAATTTTATCTTCAGTCATAAATTTTATGCTTCATCAAAACCACGATCGAACAATTCACAAACTGCTTTTGCCGCATCTTTTTGGTCAACTCCGTCAAACCGGAGATTTAATTTTGCCCCCTGCTCGGCGGCAAGTGTCATAACGCCAATTATACTTTTACCGTTAATTTCATATCCATCTTTATATATAAAAAAATCGGATTTAAACTTGGCAGCAGTTTTTACTAATTGAGCGGCAGGGCGTGTATGTAAGCCTGCTTTGTTTTTAATTACTACTTCAACTTCAAACATCTTTTAAGAATTTCTGTGAATTATTTTTTCAGCAAGATCTGCCAATAAGCCGGTAGCTTGGTTGGATTTAAGCCCTGCAATATTTCGTTTTGCTTTCAGCGTATATTTTACAATTTCTTTCTGGGCAAAATCCGTTACACCAAGCCGGTGATATATATTTTTAACGCTCTCAATTTTTTTACATCCTATCAGCTGCCCGTTGGCAACTTGTTTGAGTAATGCCAAATCACCTGGCTCAGCAAATTCGAGGGCTTTTAATAGCAAGATAGTTTTTTTGCCCTCTAAAATATCTTTTCCGATCGGCTTACCTAAAGTGTCTGCCTTGCCTATAATATCCAACAAGTCGTCATTAATTTGAAATGCTATACCGAGATTAGTACCATAATTTCGAAGGGCAGAAACTTGTTTTTTTGAACCGCCTCCGGCAATGGCGCCAATTTCGGCGGCAGCCGAAATCAAGCAAGCAGTTTTCTTATTTATCATCTCGTAATACTGTCCGACGGAAATCAGGTCTTTTTTTCCATACTCGATATCTAAATCCTGTCCTTCGCACACTGTAATAAAAGCATTTGTAAACACTTTTGCAATTTCAGCCAACTTGTCGCATCGAGTTTTCAAAAGAGATTGATAAGCAATGCCAGCAAGCATATCGCCCGCTAAAATCGCCGTGTTAGTAGACCACTTTTTATGAATCGTTTTGATGCCTCTTCGTGAGTCGGCATTATCAATAATATCATCGTGGACGAGTGTGAAAGTGTGCAATAGTTCAACAGCAACAGCCGCATCGAGTATGTTGCGATAATTACCACCGACAGATTCAGCGGCAAGTAATGTAATAATTGGACGCAGCCGTTTTCCTCCTGCTGTCAGAATATATTCAATCGGTTTATAAATGAAGCCATCACGTTTTGATAGCACCTTCATTTTTTTTTCAATTGCCTGTCGTAATACTGTAATTTCTTTGTTTGCACCCATAAATTTTTGTTTTCTTTAAAGTTTCTATATTTTTTGCACCCACAAGAAACATAACTCCTCGCAATTCTGTTTTCCACAGAGATAAAATTTCACTGATACCTCGTTCGCCTCGTTGTTTTAAAGCTTTTAAAATTGGAGTTGCAGATGCGGCGACATTAGCACCTAATGCAAGAGCTTTCGCGATATCAAGTCCACATCTAATTCCACCCGAACCGATTATAAAAATTTTCTTGGATAATTTTCTGATTCCGATTATCGAATCTGCAGTCGGAATTCCCCAGTCCCAAAATGTATCTGCTAACGAGTCATCATTACGACGAATAATTTCTACCCCAGCCCAACTTGTTCCACCTGCACCGGCAGTATCTATAATGTTGACACCGACATTCATCAACTTTTGAGCTACGGTTGGAGAAATTCCGGCGCCAATTTCTTTCACTATAATCGGAACATTTAAGTATTTAACTAAATTCTCAATCCCTTTGAGAACACCTGTAAAATCAGTTTTGCCTTCGGGTTGCAGAAATTCTTGAAGCGGATTTAGATGAACTGCAAAAGCATCGGCTTGAATAGTATCAACCAATCTTTGGATATGTGATACATTTTTTATTAAAGCAATTTCTGCCGCTCCAATATTTCCTATTACCGGGATACCGGGTGCATTCTTCCGAACAATCTTAAATGATTTAATGTATTTTGAATTTTCTAATGCCTGACGTTGACTACCCACTCCCATTGCAACTGAAAATTCGTTACACACAGTTGCGAGTAAACTATTTATCTTTTCTGCTCCTAAAAATCCTCCGGTCATTGATGAAACCATAAACGGAAAACTCAACTGTTTGCCTAAAAATTTAGTCGATGTATCTATCGTGTTTGCATTTAATTCGGGAAGAGCGTTGTGTTCAAATTCATACAACTCGAAGCCAGTTCGTTTTTGCCGAAAACCGATATCTTCTTTCAAAGTTATACCGATATGATCTGCTTTGCGTTTTGATGTTTGTTGATTTTTTGCAGCCATTTTATTATTGCTAACTTATTGAATGATAAGAAATTACGACTATATAAGCAAGCGGTTTAGAAAAACGTGACACCGATTACCCTTTATTTACAACTGCTTGCAATTATGTTCAAATTTAATTATACTGATTCATAATTTATTAACAAAACTAATTATGGAGGATTTATGAACATAAAATTCTTCTCGAAGATAGTTTTTATCTTCATCTTCGCCATTTTCGTATTTGGCGAACTACATAGTCAACCTCAAGTAAATATCACTTTTGCGAGAATTCAACAGTTATCCCCTTCGCAAATCGACTTTCAAAACCTAAAAAGCTCTGTCTGGTTGTTCACAATCAACATCGCTTATCGAGATACACATACCGTCCAATTAAAAAACTGCCAGATTATGGTTACATTGAGAGACGGCAAAAGGATAACACTGTTAGATGGCGAAGGATTTGGCTCGGAACCTTTCACGGTTGTTAATAATAAAGTTATCACGAATCTCGACTTCGGAAACGAAATTAAAATTAAAGATTTTAAACTCAGCTCAGATGGAAAGACGAAGATAATCGAACCGGCACTCGCATCCGGGAAATTTCCAACTGGTCTATACTCATTCGTAATCAGAGTAGCCGATGTGAATTCAACTGGGGGTGAATCGGAGGGTGTCGTCGAGTTAGCTTTGGAAAGTTATTCTCAAATCGAATTACTTTATCCGCGAGATGGTGAAACTACAAACGAGTTTCCCGCACTTGGATGGCTCTTCGACGGAGAGGAAGTCGAAGTTACAATTAACGAGAAACCACCTGGCTTATCGCGTGAAGCAGCACTCAACAGATTACCAATTACTTATCAAGCTACTTTCGGTGGTGGACAAAATTCTTTTCAATATCCTTCAGCCGGTGTGCGACAGCTTCATAAAGGAAAAACATACGTCTGGAAAGCAGACGGGAAAGTTAAAAGTCTTGGCGGCTATCAGTTAGTTCAGAGTTCAATTGCTGAATTTAAAGTTGCTGACGATTCCGCCCCGATGAAACGTTCAGAGCTCCTTGAGCAGCTCGAGCGGGCACTCGGCAGCAAATGGAAAAAAGTTTTCGACAAAATCCGTGCACAGGAATTAGATGCATCCTCCACTTTTTATTTAAACGGAAAACCAATCAGCAACGCTGAATTGCAGGAAATTCTCCAGTTCCTTAACCAAAATCCGGAAAACGTAAACAATGTAATAATGGATTGAAAAAGGAGAAGATAAAAATGAAAACGATAAATATATTTTTAGCATTAGTTATTTTAACAGCTTCTGTAACTTTCGGAATGCAGAGCGGAAACTCACCCCTCGCCGTAGTTACCAAAGTTATTAATTCGGTAGATAAAAAAAATCCCGAGTCCGATTGGAAAAAAATTATAAAGGGCGACCCGCTAAAAATTAAAGAATTAGTGCGAACAGGTCTAAAATCGGTAGCAATAATTAAATTTACTGATAAAAGTATTATACGCCTCCTCGAAAATTCTGAACTCGAAATGTTGGGTGGAAAACAACCGAAGCAAACTTTGAACGATATGAAGCTACAAAAAGGATCCATCGGATTTACCATAACAAAGAAACAAAACGAACAGTACACATTCTCGTCGCCAACATCTGTTGCATCAATCAGAGGCACGAAAGGAAAATTTCATTCTCAGGACGAATTGGATATACTGATTGTAACAGAAGGAATCGTTAATTTAAAAAATTTGATTTCTGGAAAAGATACAGATGTAGGTTCAAATCAGATTGGTTTTTCGCACCCGGACGGGAAGTTAGAAGTGCGGGATGCTACACCCGATGAAATTGCAGGTTGTGAAGAGTCGTTAAAAGCCGGTGATGTCCGGAAAAAAAATGAAATGCAACTCGAACTGCGCGACTCCGACGGAAACAAACGCAACTTAAAGATTGATTACCAAGAATGATGTTGAACTTACTCTGGAGTTGTAATTTATGATTCGGAAATATTATTGTGCCGGCATACTATTATTTGGATTTGCGATTTTTCTCTTTATCTCTAATATAGTTCAAGCACAAGTAAGCGATAAAATTTTAAGCATCACTGCGCCACCGGTATCAGAAAACGAATCTATCAAAATATCGGCAGTTATCTCTCCTGCTTTTGTTTACGATAAAATTGAAGTTGCATACCGGTCTTTTGGAGAATCTGAATTCAAGCGAATCGAGATGCAAATAACAGGAAACAATGCCGTTGCAGTTATTCCTAATTCGGCAACCGACACTCCTTACTTCGAATACTTTTTATTTATTCACATTCCGGGAACTGACCAACCCGAAACATATCCAGTCGAAAATCCCACTTTACATCCTTTAAAATTACTTATTACACCAGTTGAGAGTCATCAAAACATAATCGATTGGATAAGCCCCGCAACCGACGAAGCAGTAACACCGGATGATTTATTGATTGCCTTCAGTGTAAATAATGTGAGTGCACTTAAAATTTTTATTGACGATAAAGATTTCTCGGAATATTTAATTAAAACTGAAGATTTATACATTGCGAAGTTAGAAAATCTTCCCATCGAATTAAATGAGGGCAAGCATAATATCCGGGTTGAATTATTCGATAGTAATGGGAAAAATATTTATTCTGAGAACCGGCTATTTTCAATCGTGCTATACAAAGAAAGTATAATTAAGTTAAGTAGTTTACGGTACAAAGCATCGCTTCAATTAGAAAGCCGCAACGAAAACATAAACCAGAAGAGCAACGCTTACAATCGTGGCAGTATAAACGCGACTTCGGATTACGGGATTTTAAAAATAAACGGAAATTTATACGCAACAAACGAAGAAAAAGCGGATAGGCAGCCCCAAAACAGGTACTTTATCGGAGCCGAAATTCCATGGTTGAGGGCTGGTTACGGCGATAATTATCCTACATTCCCAAATTTAATTATGAACGGCAAACGAATCCGGGGGCTATCAACTAATTTAACACTCGGCTTTTTTAATTTTGATTTTGTTTATGGCGATGTGGCAAGGAAGATTTCTACAAAATACAACGTTCTTGCTTCGCCTCCCGATTCTACAAGCGACCCGAATAAAACTTATTTTAGATTGGACGACGGAAGGTTTGCTGAATTAATTAAGCGCGGAGAATTCGATAGAAACCTATTTATCTTGAGACCAAGTTTTGGAAAAGGTAATAATTTTCTTTTCGGTTTGAGTTTTCTAAAATCCAAAGACGACATGGGTTCTATTAAACAAGGATTGATGCCTCAGGAAAATTTAGTTGTCGGTTCCGATTTATTCTTTGCCTTCGACCAACGAAGAATAGAATTTAATGCACAGGTCGCTTTTTCAGCCACCAACAAAGATATATCGAAAGGAACAATCAAAGACGAAGATATTGATTCGTTATTGAAATCGCTCACTGAAGAACAAAGAGATATGATCCGCCAAGCTAAAGATGTACTTTCAAATTTCATCACTATCAATGAGCATATCGTTCCGTTAGCTCTCAATAATTTAACCACCCTCGCATACGAAGGTTCACTAAATTTAAACTATCTGAATAATTCACTTAAGTTTACTTATTTGAGGCGCGGCAGTGCCTACGAATCGTTCGGACAAACCTACTTACGTAACGACGTGCAAGGTTTCAACATCACCGACAGATTCCGAACGTTGAAAAACAGTTTGTTATTTTCTTTCGGCTTTGAAAAACTTTCCGATAATACCGATAACTCAAAACCTACAACTACAAGATACTCAACGTTGTCGGGTATGGTCTCTTTTTATCCGGTAATTGATTTTCCTAACCTTTCTACCGGTTACACATACTCATCGGCAAAAAATAATTTTGTTAATTCTATTTATTGGACGGATGATTTTACGCACCGGATATTCGTTCAGTTAGGTTACAATTTCTTTTATCTCGCACGGCAAAATGTTTCGATGAGTATCAGCACTTCAAACCGAAACGACCAAACCTCACGTGATATTGATTCAAAAAATAAGTCACTTACATTTGGATTAAATACTACCTACTCAATTCCATTACTATCATCCTTCAATATATCTTATAATAACAGCTTAATATTGAAGAACGAAATTAACTACACTACAATTTCGTTCACATTATTTTATAAAATGTTTGAAAACCGTTTGCAGCTGAATACCAGCATCCGTCCTACTTTCGGCGATATTCAGCGTGGTGCATTCGACATAGGCGCACAATATTTATTAGTTACTAATTTTAATGTAATCGGACAATTGAGCATCTTTTCGAATAAACATACAAAACCTGAATCGGTTTTCAGTTTAACACTCCGTTATGATATTTAATACATGCCCGAGGTAAAAGACAAATCGTACCGGAAGTCTTTAAACAAACTGCTGATATGTATGGTACTTTCGGCAATCATTATTCTTCTTGCCTCGGATACGATATTTGAATTCGCACCTTTCAAAAGAATTGAATTAGCAACTATAGATAATCGGTTTAACAGCCGCGGTGCTGTTTCGTTCGATCCCAAAGTAGTAATCGTCGAAATTTCCGAAGCATCAATCAAATCGCTCCCCGATCCGTGGCCCTGGCCCCGCCATTATTACGCCCGTCTAATCAGAAACCTGAAAAAAGCCGGAGCTGAAGCGATAGGCATTGATTTAATTATGGGCGCCGCTGACTTTAATAATCCGGCTTATGACGATGATTTAAGGAAAGCTTTATCTGAAGTTAAAAATGTTGCATTAGCTGGAAAAGTAACCATTGCCGACGAAAGGTTCGATATTGTAAGTGCAAATGAAAATTACAGTAATATTTTTTTTGGTGTAGATAGTTCAGTTGGAATAGTTTATCTGCGAAACGATGAAGATGGCGTTCACCGCCGTTTCCACCCGATAGTATTCGATCGTTCCCGCAATAGACGATTGCCTACTTTTTCATTCGCTGTTCTGAACAAATCTTTTGGAGTAAACCCTTTAACAACAGTAAATGTTGAATCGAATAACTTTGTTTACGAAAACATTACAATACCAAGCTGCGATTCTTACACCGCATTAATTAATTATTATGGACCTTCGGGAACATTCGTTCCAATTAAATTTGTAGATGTAATTGATGATAAAGAATTTCAAACAAATGAAGAACGGGAACTCGGAGTTGATATCAACACATTCGACGATCCTGAAACCGGATACCTTTATGATGGAACTTTTAAGAATAAAGTAGTACTTATCGGTTCCACAAATCCCGAAGACAAAGATTTGTTTCCGGTTCCTATCGCTCAAGGCATACAGGAAGGCGATAATTTAATGTACGGCGTAGAGATTCATGCAAATATAATACAAAGCATTCTCGACCAAAATTTCCTGAAGCGTGAACCAATCTGGCTTCAAATTGCTCTAGTATTTTTCTTCGTATCTATGACTTTTTTCTTCACTCTTAATTTGAAGAGCCGAAAGGTCAAATATTATTTTCTGATTGAAGCGCTCGCAATCGCGGTTGTAATTTCCGAATTATTTTTGATAGTCGCATTCTCTATTCTTGCTTTCAATCAGCAGAATTTTGTTACATCATTCACAGGGCCGCTTATGGCGGTTACATTCGGATACGTTGGAAGTATGGTTTACAGTTATGTCTCCGAGCGAAAACAAAAAGTTCTTATCAAATCTATGTTCAGCCAGTATGTTAGTCCGACTGTCGTGAATGAATTGGTGGACGATCCCACAAAGTTACGACTTGGCGGTGAACGAAAAATATTAACTGTGTTATTCACTGATTTGGAAAATTTTACATCCGTAGCTGAAAGTGTTCCGCCTGAGGAACTTGTGCCAATTTTGAATGCATACTTTGAAGGTATGACGGAAATAATTTTGAAAAACAACGGCACTCTGGATAAATACATCGGCGATTCAATTATGGCATTCTTCGGTGCACCGATTCCGCAAAAAGACCACTCGCTAATTGCTTGCCGGACTGCAGTGCAGATGCAAAGCCATTTAGAAGAACTCCGCCAGATATGGAAAACGACAAACAAACCGTTACTTCATATGAGAATCGGAATTAATACCGGTGATATGATAGTTGGAAATATGGGCGGACTGGATCGGTTCGACTATACTGTAATCGGCGATTCTGTAAACCTTAGCGCTCGTTTAGAAGGCGCGAATAAACAATACAAAACTAAAACTCTGATCAGCGAGAACACATTCCAGCCGATTGCGGGCCAGGTCGTGGTTAGAGAATTAGATTTGATAACAGTAGTAGGGAAAAATAAACCGTTGAAGATTTATGAACTATTCGGACTTGTCGGTGATAAAACACCGCCTGAATATTTCAGTTTGATAGAAAAATTTTCAGAAGCTTTGTTTTTGTACCGTCAAAGGAATTGGGAGAAAGCAATTAAAAATTTCGAAGAGGCGCTTAAAATAAAACCCGACGACTATCCTTCGAAGCTTTACATAGAAAGGTCGCAAGCGTTCATACAAACACCTCCACCCGATAATTGGGATGGTGTGTTTGTGATGAAAACAAAATAAAAACCCCACTCCCGACTAAACGGAAGTAGGGTTGATATGTGCGTTGACGAATTCTTACTTCGTAATTAAAAGTTTTTTCATTGCAGTATAACTACCCGCAGTAAGTTTATAGAAATACACACCACTGGATAAACTTGAGCCGTTAAACTCAACTTCGTAATATCCAGCATCTTTGTACTCATCTACAAGCATCGAAACTTCCCGACCCAAAACATCATAGACTTTGAGCGTTACATAATTGTCAATTGGCAATGAATAATTGATAACTGTTGTAGGGTTGAAAGGATTTGGATAGTTTTGACCCAGCGAAAATTTAGTAGGTAAATCCAAGAATTTTTCCTCATCCTTTTTACCCGCCTTATATAATTCACATGGGCGTGGTATAGCCGACTGTGCTTCAACGAGAAGAATTTCATTCCCGGTATTTTCAATTGTTACACTTCCTTCATCCGACAACAATATTTTTTTGGCTCATCGTGGAAGTGAGTGGGTAAAAATGATAGATAGAAACAGCGTAACATATAACCAGATAATGAGATAGAGGATTTTTAAGTTAATGAAAAAATGTGTATGATTAGTGGATGCAAAAAAACAGACGGCTACTGGACGAGTATAGATTCCCCGGATATCGTCCGAGGGCTAACATACAGGGGATATTCGGAGACCCGAAGGCTCGAGTTATTCAGCTTGAAAGGACTCAAAAAAAACATTATGCGGAAGTTGCGGCACTCTACATCGAAGCTATTACGACAAGAAGATACGCCGGATACGGGATTTATCCTGCGGAGATGCACGGATATATCTGGAGTTGGAAATCCGTCGTGTCAAGTGCCGGAGTTGTGGAAAAGTGAAGCAAGAGAAGATAGACTGGATATCAAACAATCCGTTTTACACGAAACGTTTTTCCTTTTATGTGGGACGGAAATGCCGTTCTATGACAATTCGAGATGTTTCCAGAGAATTAAACCCAGATTTGTCATTAGGAATAATCATTTGAAACAACAAAAGGCCAGCT